>JAKLLI010000099.1 GCA_023150195.1 Azonexus sp. | reverse complement strand
ATCAAGGGCAGGCTCATCGCAAACGTTGCCCCCTGTCCCAATGGGGACTTCAAGGTGATACCGCCGCCATGCGCCCGGGCGACGCCCTGCGCAATGGCCAGACCCAAACCGGTCCCCTGCCCCTTGGTCGTATAGAACGGCTCAAAAATGCGATCCTGCTTGTCTTGAGGCACGCCGGGACCGGAGTCACACACCTCGAAACGGACAAAATCGCCGGCAATTTTTCCCGAGAGGCAAATTTTGCCGCCTGCCGGTGTGGCCTGCAGGGCGTTTTCGAGCAGGTTAACCAAGGCACCGAAGATGGCCTTGCGACTTCCGATCAAAATTGCGCTACCGCAGGCGTCGACCGTATCAAATTCGATGCCATGTTCGCGCATCAGGCCATCCATGGTCTGCGCCACGTCGCCGAGCAATTCGCTGGCCGGCATCGTATCCCGACCGATGCTTTCGCCGCGGGCGAACAACAGCACATCCTGAATCAGGCGCTCAAGGCGCTGCAATTGAGCCGTGGCCTTGTGCGAAAACTTGCTGCGCGCTGCGTCGGCCATCTCCGGCTGCCCCAGATTGGCGGTATAGAGCATCGCAGCGGCCAAGGGCGTGCGCAACTGATGGGCCAGCGAAGCCGCCATTTCGCCCATGGCCGCCAAACGCTGACTGCGTTCCAGTTCCTCCTTGAGCTTTTGTGCCTGACTGATGTCATGAATCAGCAGAATTTTTCCATCGCCCGAGGGCAGTACGCTCTCGGCCATGGAAAGCCGCGCTTCGCCCATGCGCCATTCGCCCACTGTCAGCGTGGGTTCGAGGCTGCGGCTCACGACATCCCCCCAGTGCTGACCCAGCGCCCCTGTCCCGAACATTTCGATCGCGGCCGGATTGAGCGCACCAACCCGGGCCGCTGCATCGAGCAGCACCACGCCGGCAGGCAGCGCATCCAGCAGCGATGACAGACGCTCCGACAGGGCCTCCTTTTCCCGATACTGACGCCGCAATTCGCCGTTGGCCACAGCCAATTCTTCGGTGAGGGAAGCGACTTTGGCCTGCAGGGCCTCATACGCCTGCGTCAGTTCGGCAGAGACCGCATTGAACATGGCGAAAGCGCGCTGTAGCTCCGCGGTTTTATCGCTGGAAACGGTGTCGACCGCGGCGGTTTGGCTGGGTGTCATCAAAAATGTTCGGGTGCATTCGGCGCGGACAATAGTAGAATATTTCTAGGAAAATTTGGCTTCACGATTGATTCTTCTTCATTTCTTTCTGAGTAACCCGGCGATTTAATGGCAGCAAGCACCGAAACCACCGCAGGCAATCCCCCGTCGGAAAATCCGCTCGGCCGCTTGCGTGAGGCCTTCAATCGCCTGAGTGCCCAGCAGAAAATCGCTTTTGCAGTCGCCATCGCCGCCATCATTGCCGTTGTGGTCGGCTCCGTGTTGTGGAGCCAGCAGCCAGAATGGAAAGTCCTGTTTTCCAATCTGAATGAAAAGGATGGCGGCAACATCATCGCTGCGCTGGAACAGCAAAACATTCCGCATCGCATGTCGCCCACCGGGGCCATTCTGCTGCCGGCAGAACGCGTGCACGAAGTGCGCCTGAAACTGGCCTCGCAGGGTTTGCCGCGTGGCGGCATGGTCGGTTTCGAATTGATGGAAAACCAGAAATTCGGGATCAGCCAGTTTGCAGAGCAGGTCAATTACCAGCGCGGGCTGGAAGGCGAACTGGCACGTACCGTGATGTCGATTGGCGCCGTGCAGTCGGCGCGGGTGCATCTGGCGATTCCCAAGCCCTCGGTCTTCGTCCGCGAGGACCAGAAGCCGACGGCTTCGGTCATGCTCAATCTGTATCCGGGCCGCCATCTGGATGGTGCGCAGATTGCCGGCATCACCCATCTGGTGTCCTCCAGCGTGCCACAACTGCAATCCGGCAACGTCAGCATCATCGATCAGGATGGCAGCCTGCTTTCTTCGCTGAAAAACAAGTTGACCGAAGCCGGCCTGGACGCCACCCAGCTCAAGTATGTGCGCGAACTGGAAACGGGGATCGTGCGCCGCATTGAAGACATCCTGCAGCCCGTCCTTGGCCCCGACAACTACAAGGTCCAGGTCGCAGCGGATATCGATTTTTCGCAGAGCGAACAAACCGCGGAAACCTATCGCCCCAACAACTCGCCGGAAAGCACCATCGTCCGCAGCCGCCAGAACAACGAAACCGCCAGCGTCAATGCTGCCCCGGCTGGCGGCGTGCCCGGCGCACTGACCAATCAGCCGCCGGTGCCGGCCACTGCCCCCTTGACCAGTCCGGCAACCGGTGCCCAGCCTGCAAACGGGCGCCAGGCCAATGCCGGCGCCCCTGGACAGATCGACGCGGCGGGTGTCACGGCCCCCCTGAACGCCGCCGGTCAACCCATCTCGACGTCCAAAAATGCGACGATCAATTACGAACTCGACAAGACAGTTCGCTACACCAAGCAGGGCATGGGTGAAGTACGTCGCCTGACGGCTGCCGTCGTCGTCAATCACCGTCGTGAACTCGATGCCAAGAGCGGCAAGGAAGTCAACAAGCCGCTGGCAGAAGCGGAAATGAAGCAGATCAATGATCTGGTTCGGGAAGCCACGACGCCGAACTGCCGCTCTGGAAGGACCCGGACAATGTTGAGCTGGGTCGCGAACTGATCAAATACCTGTTGATCGCAGGCATCATCGCCTTCCTCTACCTGAAGATCATCCAGCCCTCGCTCAAGACGATGTTCCCGCCGCCTGAACCCGAGCCGGAACCCGAAACCGCCGCCGGCGTTGCCGGGGCTGCTGGCCATGTCGCCGTACTCGGCGAGGATGGGGAACCGGGCGAAGAGCATGTCGAAATCGACCACTACGCGATCAAGGTGCAAAAGGCCAGAGACATCGCGCAGGCCGATCCGAAGGCAGTTGCCAATATTCTGAAAGACTGGATGAACGCAAATGGCTAGTGGCGACGACGCGCTGGAAAAAAGCGCAACCCTGCTCATTGCGCTGGGCGAGGACCACGCAGCGGAAGTGCTCAAGCACCTGGGACCGCGGGAAGTGCAAAAACTTGGTCACGCCATGGCCACGCTCAAATCGGTGCCACGGGCCACGATTGAGGCGGTGCTCGATGAATTCCACAAACACGCGGGCGAGCATGCGGCTGTGCATGTGGATACCGACAATTACATCCGCTCGGTGCTGACCAAAGCCCTGGGTGACGACAAGGCCTCCAACCTGATTTCCCGCATCCTGCAGGGCGGTGAAACCTCGGGTATCGAAGGCCTGAAGTGGATGGATGCGCAAACGGTAGCCGATCTGATCAAGAACGAGCACCCGCAAATTGTCGCCACCATTCTCGTGCACCTGGAGCACGACCACGCCAGTGAAATCCTCAACCATTTCACCGAGCGCCTGCGCAACGACGTCGTTTTGCGGATTGCCACGCTCGAAGGCATTCAGCCCGCCGCCTTGCGCGAATTGAACGAGGCCATGCTGCGCATCCTCTCGAATTCCGGCAGCGTCAAGCGCACTGCCATGGGCGGGGTGCGCACCGTCGCCGAAATCCTCAACTTCATCGGGACCGCGAACGAAACCTCGGTGGTGGATGCCATTCGCGAATACGACCCGGACCTGGCCCAAAAAATTCTGGATGAGATGTTCGTGTTCGAAAATCTCATGGACATCGACGACCGCTCCATCCAGATGATCATGCGCGAAGTACAGTCCGATTCCTTGGTACTGGCGCTCAAGGGGGCCTCGCCGGACCTGCGCGAAAAAATCTTCAAGAACATGTCGCAGCGTGCCGCCGAAATGCTGCGCGAGGACCTCGAATCCAAGGGGCCGGTTCGTCTTTCGGAAGTGGAAGCCGAGCAGAAGGAAATCCTCAAGATCGTTCGCCGACTGGCCGACGAGGGACAAATCGTCCTCGGTGGCGCCGGCGGCGAGCAAATGCTCTAAGCCATGGCCGGCATCATCCCCCGCGAACAATTGGCGGCCTACCAGCGCTGGCAAGCCAACAGCTTCGACCCCGAAGGCACTGCACCAGCCCCGGCGACCGACAACCGTCCTGCCGGCGCTCAGGGCGACCCCCTTGCGGCGACCGATACCGAGATAGCCGAGACCGTGGCGGAAGGCGAATTTGCGCTGAACTTGCCAACCGCCGAAGACATCGAACAGATTCACGAACAGGCGCGACAGGAGGGCTACCAAGCCGGTTTTGAAGAGGGCCGTGCAGCGGCACTGGCGGAAGCCGCAGGCGCCCGTGAAGCGGAAAGTGCGCGAATCGCCGAATTGACCGCAGGCTTCCTGCAAGCACTTGCCTCCCTGGAGCAGGACGTAGGCGACCAAATGCTGGATCTCGCGCTGGAAATTGCCTCCCAGGTGGTACGCAGCACCATCAGTTGCCAACGCGAGGTACTACTCCCCGTCATCCACGAAGCCCTGCAAGCCTTGCCGCTGCATCACGGCAACATCGCGCTCCACCTGCACCCCGAGGATGCCGAATTGCTGGCGGAAAGCCTGCGTGAATTGACCCTCCAGAGCGGCCTGCACATCGCGCCGGATAGCCAGATGCCGCTGGGTAGCTGCACCTTGAAAGCCGGCCACAGTGAAATCGACGCAACGCTGGCGAACCGCTGGAAACGTGTTGTCGAGGCCATTGGCGCCAACCCGGACGCATGGCTGATCCGCTGACCACCCCGCCGCCCGAGCATCTGCAACGCTGGACCTCCTTTCTGGAGGGTTGCCGGAATGCCGCAGGCAATGCCCAGACCCTCTGGCCCAGCGGTCGCCTGACGCGAATCAACGGACTGGTCATGGAAGCCAGCGGGCTCAAGCTTCCGCTGGGCAGTACCTGTCGCATTCTGCCGGCCGGTAGCCCGCCGATTGACGCGGAGGTGGTGGGCTTTTCGGGCGAAAAACTGTATCTGATGCCCTCCGATGACGTCTTCGGCCTCTCGCCGGGCGCCCGTGTCGTGCCTTTCGAAGCGCCGGTATCGCCCCCGCGGGTCGATCAGCCCTTGTTCCGGAAACGCCGGGCCATCGACCGGGCCAAACAGGTGCCGGTCGGCGAAGAACTGCTCGGCCGCGTCGTCGATGGTGTCGGCCGCCCGCTGGACAACAAGGGCCCCCTGATTTCGGGGATTACCCGCTCCTTGCAAAGCCGCCCCATCAACCCGATGAGCCGTGCGGCCATCGAGCAACCGCTCGACGTTGGCATTCGTGCCATCAATTCGCTGTTGACCGTAGGACGCGGGCAACGCATGGGCCTGTTTGCCGGCTCGGGGGTCGGCAAGTCGGTGCTGCTGGGAATGATGGCCCGCTATACCGTGGCCGAAGTCATCGTGGTCGGACTGATTGGCGAACGGGGTCGCGAGGTCAAGGAGTTCATCGAACAGATTTTGGGGGAAGAAGGCTTGGCCCGGGCCGTGGTCGTTGCCGCGCCGGCAGATACCGGCCCCCTGATGCGCCTGCAAGGCGCGGCTTATGCCACCACCGTGGCGGAGTATTTTCGCGATCAGGGCAAGCAAGTGCTGCTGATTATGGATTCGCTCACCCGCTATGCCATGGCGCAGCGCGAAATCGCCCTGGCGATCGGTGAGCCACCGGCCACCCGCGGCTATCCACCTTCGGTCTTTGCCAAACTGCCGCAATTGGTAGAACGCGCAGGGAACGGGGTCGAAGGCGGGGGATCGATCACGGCCTTTTACACTGTACTGGCAGAAGGCGACGATCAGCAGGATCCGATTGCCGACTCCGCCCGCGCCATTCTCGATGGTCACATCGTGCTTTCGCGCACGCTGGCGGATGCGGGGCATTATCCTGCGATCGACATCGAGCAATCGATCAGTCGTGCGATGGTCAATTTGATCGACAAATCGCAACTCGACCTGATTCGCCGCTTCAAGGTCATGTTCTCCCGCTATCAGCGCTCGCGTGACCTAATTGCGGTCGGCGCCTATGCTCAGGGTTCGGACCCGGTACTCGACCAGGCCATCGCCCTCTACCCGCGCATGGAATCCTTCCTGCAGCAGCAGTTGACCGAGAAAGCCGATTTTGAGTCGAGCATCGGGCACCTGGCCAGCCTGTTTCGATAAGTCATGAGCAAGCCCTTCTCGCTGCAACCCTTGCTGGAAATCATGCAAAACCGCACCGACGAGGCAACCCGTCGTCTCGGTCAACTGATCGCGGCCGAGCAAAATGCCCGCAGCCGGCTCGAAATGCTGGAGCAATACCGCCAGGAATACGCCGACCGCTTGCGGGAAAACATTGCCCAAGGCATCACCCGGCAAGCGCTGGCCAACTATCAGGATTTTCTCGCCAGGATCGAGGAAGCCATCGCCCAGCAATCCCGCGCAGTCAGCCAGTCCGAAGCCAACACAGTGGCCGGCCAGCAACATTGGCGCGAGCAGCACACCAAGATGAAGGCGATCGACACCCTCTCGATCCGCCACCAAAACCGCGAGCGCAAGCTGGAAGACAAACAGGAGCAAAAGCTCCTGGACGAATACTCCACCCGCAAATTCGGCATGCCGCAGGACAACGAATAAGCATTCGGCACGTAGCTTGCTTTACTCGATACAGTCCAGCTTTCAACAGGAACCGACATGGGAATTTCCGTCGTCCACGCCCTACCGGGCAACGCCAGCACCGCAACACTCGCCGGCAAAACGGGCATTGCTTCGTCCGAAGATATCGCGACCGACTTCGCCAACCTGCTGTCGGCACAACTTCCGCTCTCCCGCGAACTGCAAGCTGACCCCCGACTCACGGAGAAGGATCTTGCGCTCAGCGTAGAAGCGCAGGCTGAGGCACTTACCGCAGAGGATGCCGCCGCGCTCAGCGCCAAGGATCTTCAAGCGCCAACGGACCCGAGCCAGATCATCATCGATCCCGCCTTGCAAGCCGCCATTCAGCAGCGCGTCACCCAGCGCGCTGATGCCACGGCCACTCGCCTTGCGTCGGATAGCACCGACGCACTTTCGCTCGACCCAGCCCTCAATCGCCCGGAACCTGCGCCACTTCGCAAGCCATCGAACGAGCGGATAGCACCGACAGGCGATGGTCAGCGCATCACAACGCCAGTGAATGGTGAAACGGAAACCGTTGCATCCCGGCCAAGCCCCTTCGCCGCAAGCGACGCGCAAAACGCCGGCGTATCGGCAGGCAACAAATCGCTGATTTCGGCAAGCGAAGCGACACCAGCGGCAAAACTTGCCGTAGACGGCTCGCCGAGTAGCGGCAATTTCGCCCAGTCACTGATCGCGGCAGAAAATCGACAAACCGCAAAACCTGTTGAGAGCGCGCCGGCTCCGCTCGCCGTACCCATCAAGGATGCCACCTGGGGCAGCCAATTGGGCGACCGCGTGGTGTGGATGGCCAGACAGGACATCCAAAGCGCACAGATCCAGATCACCCCCGCGCAGATGGGCCCGATTCAAATCACTCTTGATCTGAAAGGCGATCAACTTTCCGCCACCTTTTCCAGTGCCCAGCCGGAAGTTCGCCAAGCCATCGAAGATGCCCTGCCGCGGCTGAAGGAAATGCTGGCCAGTTCAGGCATCAATCTGGGGCAGGCCAACGTGGGGGCGCAAACCCCCCAACAGCAGCAGGATCAGGCTGCCCGCAACGCGGAGACGCCCCGCTGGCGCGGTGAAGCGGCTATACTTCCGCCGGATAACCCGTCGCAAACCGCTGCCCAGGGGGTCATTCCCCTGAATCGCGGTCGAGGACTGGTGGATCTTTTTGCCTGACCACTGAATACCAAAAAGGGAGACACGCATGGCCAAGGACGCAAAGCCGGCAGCAGAAGGGGCTGAAGCCCCCCCAAAGAAAAGCAAGAAACTCCTCATCATCATCCTTGCCGTCGTTCTGGTGCTGGTCATTGCAGGTGGTGCGGGAGCCTATTTCTTCCTGAAGAGCAACGCGGATCACGCCGAGGACGAAGAAGTCGCAGAAGAAACGGCAAAGCCTGCGAAGAAAAAGGAAAAAGACAAGAAAAAGGACGCCCATCCGCCGGTTTTTGTTGGGCTGGAGGCGTTTACCGTCAATCTGGTGCCGGAAACCGGTGACCAGTACTTGCAAGTGGTGATTTCGCTGGAACTGGAAGACGCGGAAGCTCAGGCCGCGCTGACCAATTTGATGCCTAAAATCCGCAATAACCTGACCCTGCTGCTGTCGAGCAAGAAGGCCTCGGAATTGCACCCCAAGGATGGCAAGGAAAAGCTCGCCATGGACATTCGGGATGAAATCAACAACCTGATCAACCCGCCGACCAAAAACCGCAAGGGCGAAATCGTCCCCTCGGAAACGCCGGTACTGGCCGTGCTCTTCACTTCCTTCATCATCCAGTAAGGCGCCATGGCAGGGGACTTTCTCTCCCAGGACGAGGTTGACGCCCTGCTCAAGGGCGTCACCGGGGAGACGGACGAGCCTGAAAACAGGGGTGGCGAAGATGGTGGCATTCGCTCCTACAATCTCGGCACCCAGGAACGCATCGTGCGGGGGCGGATGCCCACGCTCGAACTGGTGAACGAGCGCTTTGCCCGGTATTTACGGATCGGTCTGTTCAATTACATGCATCGCAACGCGGAAATTTCCGTTGGTCCGATCCGCGTGCAGAAGTACAGCGAATTCATCCGGAACCTGGTGGTTCCCACCAATCTGAATCTGGTGGGCGCCAAGCCACTGCGCGGCACATCGCTGTTTGTTTTCGACCCCAATCTGGTGTTTCTGGTCGTCGACAACATGTTTGGCGGCGACGGGCGCTTCCACACCCGGGTCGAAGGTCGCGACTTTACCGCCACCGAGCAGCGCATCATCCAGGGACTTTTGAACGTCGTATTCACCGAATACAGCAAGGCCTGGAAGCCGGTGCACGAGATGACTTTCGAGTACATCCGCTCGGAAATGAACTCCCAGTTCGCCAATATTGCAACGCCCTCCGAAATCGTGGTTTCCACCTCCTTTACGCTGGAATTCGGTGGTGCGACGGCAGACATGCACATCTGCTTTCCCTATTCGATGCTCGAACCGATTCGGGATCTGCTTTACAGCACCATGCAAAGTGACCAGTTGTCGACGGACAAACGCTGGATCGGGACCTTGCGCAAGCAGTTGCAAGGCGCAGAAGTCGAAATCGTTGCCATGCTGGGCTCGGGGAAAATCTCGCTGCGCGAAATTCTGGCGCTCAAGCCAGGCGATGTCATCCCGATCAATATTCCTGCACGGATTGAGGCGCTGGTCGACAGTGTCCCCTTGATGGAGTGCACTTACGGCCAGCAGAGTGGCCAATATGCGCTGCGCGTCGAAAAATTCATTGCCACGCCCGCCGAAATTATTCCCGCCGAGCCGTTGAAGGGAGAAAGAAATGTCTGAGGATATGGAAAATACGGAAAGCACTGCGGCCGACGCCGATCAAATCAGCGAAGACGACTGGGCCGCCGCCATGGCGGAACAGACAACCAACGACATGGAAATGCCCAGTGCACGTCCGGCCGATATTTTTCCGTCGTTTGGCGGCGCGCCCGGCGCCGGTGGCGTAATGAATGAACTGGACATGATCCTGGAC
>JAKLLI010000098.1 GCA_023150195.1 Azonexus sp. | reverse complement strand
CTGGTCACGGCGGTGGTCATGAATGGTAAGCATGGTGCATTGTATAATCCACGCTTCACTTGTCGAGCCTTACCCAATGCAGATCACTCGCCGCCTCGAGTTCGATGCCGGTCACCGGATTCCAGACCACAACAGCCAGTGCCGACATCTTCACGGCCACCGCTATGCCATGGAAATCACGCTTTCCGGGGACATCATCAAAAAGGCAGGCGATACGGCAAACGGCATGGTGATGGATTTTTCGCTGATCAAGTCCCTCGCCCAGACCCATCTCGTCAACCACTGGGATCATGCATTTCTGGCCTTCGAAGGCGATCGGCAGATCGTCGAATTTCTTCAGTCCCTGCCGGATCACAAAACGGTGGTACTCGACCGGGTTCCCACGGCTGAAAACCTGTCTACGCTGGCTTTTGAGACGCTGGATGCGGTTTACCGCGACACCTATGGCAACCACCTGCAATTGATGCGCATCCGCCTCTACGAAACCCCGAACTGCTGGGCAGACGCCATTCGTCCGGAAACGGCTTGAACCCCTCGCCACCAAGCCCCCCACCGAACGCTTCGGGTACGGCACTGGTACTCACGGGCGGCGGCGCCCGGGCCGCTTATCAGGTTGGCGTCCTGTTGGCCGTCTCCAAACTGGGCGGCAAACGCCAGAAAAACCCCTTTCCCATCCTCTGCGGCACATCGGCCGGTGCGATCAACGCCACCAGCCTCGCCTGCCTTGCCGATCAGTTCGGCAAATCGGTGTCCTTGCTAAGCAATTTCTGGCGCAATATGCACGCCAGCGACATTTATCGCACGGACCCAATCGGCATCATGCGCTCCGGCGCCCAGTGGCTGAGCGCCTCAGCCTTCGGCTGGCTCACCCAGAGCGCCCCGCGCTCACTGCTCGACAACAGCCCGCTCCGCACCCTGCTCAACCGCCATCTGGATTTGCAGGGCATCGACCGCTCAATCAAAAGCGGCGCGCTGCAAGCGGTGTCTGTTACCGCATCAGGCTACGAATCTGGCGAGAGCATCAGCTTCTTTCAAGGTTCGGAAAGCACCAAACCCTGGCAACGCGTCCAGCGCATCGGCATGCGCACCCGTCTGGAAGTCGATCACCTCCTGGCATCCAGCGCGATTCCCTTCATTTTTCCGGCTACGCGCGTTCATCGTGAATATTTTGGCGATGGCTCCATGCGCCAACTTGCCCCCTTATCCCCGGCAATTCATCTCGGCGCAAAGCGCCTGCTGGTGATTGGTGCGGGTAGACGGACGCAACACCGAGAGCGTTTCCAGACCGAGAAGTACCCAACGCTCGCACAAATTGCCGGTCACGCACTCTCAAGCATCTTTCTGGATAGTCTGGCGGTCGACATTGAAAGAGCGCAAAGAATCAACCGCACGCTCGCCGCATTACCGGAAGACGCCAGAAAACAAGCCAACATTGAATTGCGCCCGATCGACACCTTGGTCATTTCCCCGTCGGAGCGACTGGACAAAATGGCTGCCGAATACGCCCACACCCTGCCGCGTTCCATTCGGACGCTGCTTGGCGGCATTGGCGCAATGAATCATCGAGGGGGTGCCCTGACCAGCTACCTGCTGTTTGAAAAGCCCTTTACCAGAGCTTTGATCGACCTCGGTTACGCCGATGCCATGGAACGCAGTACGGAATTAGGCGACTTCCTGAATTTGTAAGGAAGACTGGCGGGTCCGGTGAGATTCGAACTCACGATGGGTTTCCCCACGCCGGTTTTCAAGACCGGTGCATTCAACCGCTCTGCCACAGACCCGTTTGCGGCGCGCATCATAGCACAATCCCCTGCGCTACCGTTACACGCCGGAAGTTGCGACCTCCCGTCGTTCAATTCGCAACCAATTCAAACACGGCAATCGATTCGACATGTGCCGTTTGCGGAAACATGTTGATGATCCCTGCCGTGCTCAGGCGATATCCCAGCTGGCTGACCAGATAGGCGGCATCTCGGGCCAGTGTGGCAGGATTGCAAGAAACATACACAATCCGCCGCGGCACATTTCGCCCCAAGGCCTTGACCAACTCGATGGCACCCTCGCGGGGCGGATCAATCAACATTTTGTCGAATGCCCCCAAAGCGGCAATCGATGCCTCATTCGCGTCAAACAAATTGGCCACCTGAAAACTCACTCGATCGGCAACCCCGTTGGCACGCGCTGCCTCGTTACCGCGTGCCACGAGCCCCGGACTTCCCTCCACACCCACGACATGCGCACCGGAGCGGGCGATGGGCAGCGTGAAATTACCCAAACCACAGAACATGTCAGCAATGCGCTCACCAGGGACCGGCGCCAGCAAAGCCAGGGCACGACGGACCATGACCCGATTGACCGGGTGATTCACCTGCGTAAAGTCGGTGGGCCGAAAATCCATCTCCAGCCCGAAATCAGGCAACAGGTAACTCAAGCGTGCACCGGCCTCAGGATAAAAGCGATACGCACTGTCCGGTCCTTTGGGCTGCAGATAAATCAGGACATCATGCGCATCGGCAAAGGCCCGCATATGCGCCTGATCACGCGCATTCAGCGGCTGAAGAATGCGAAAGGTGAGTGCTGTTGCCTTGGCCCCAATAGCCACCTCAATTTGCGGCAAACGGTCCGAAATCGACAAGGCGGATACCAGCTCGCGCAAAGGCATCAAGAGCGCTGAAACATGCGGAGGCAATACCGGGCAGGTACGAATATCCGCAATATAGCTGCTGCGTTTTTCGTGAAAACCGATCAGAACACCGCCTTTGCCGGGAAGATCGCGCACCCCCAGGCGCGCCCGGTGACGATATCCCCAAGGCTGGCTATCGATGGGGGGCAGCATCGTCTCTGGACGAATCCGCCCGATGTGCCACAAGCTATCCTCCAGCACACGCTGTTTGGCTGCCAGTTGATTTGAGGGTGCCAAATGTTGCATCGCACAGCCGCCACAAACACCGTAGTGCGGACAGGGGGGTAAAACGCGAGCACTCGAGGGTTGAATCACCTCAACGAGATGTGCCAATTCATATTTTGGCTTGCGGCGAAAGCTGGCATAACTGACCTTTTCGCCGGGCAGCGCACCATCAATGAAAATGGCTTTGCCATCCTGCCGGGCGATACCCCGACCTTCATGATCCAGCGACTCGACAAGCGAAATAGGCACGGTCAACCTCAAAAATCCGGCAATTTTACCAACCCCGCTGTCGCAATACCACGACAGGCCAGGGCATGAAATTAACAAAGGGATACAAATTGCCTCACCGCGGACCCGCTTACGCTGCAACGCAACAATTTTTTTTGCGCTATAATTTTCCGTGATTCAGCTTAACTGAGTCCCATAAATTATTCGCACGTAGTTGTTTCTTGTCGATAAGGAAATTTCATGAACAAGTCCATTCTCCTGGCCGCCCTGATGGCGATCGCTCTGTCCGCTTGTGGTAAGAAGGAAGAAGCTCCGGCTCCGGCTCCGGCACCTGTTGCTGCTCCGGCCGCTCCGGCTCAAGAAGCTGCTCCGGCTGCTGCTCCGGCTGCCGCCCCGGCCCAAGAAGCTGCTGCTCCGGCTGCTCCGGCCGCTGCTGCTCCGGCCCAAGAAGCTGCCGCTCCGGCCGCTGCTCCGGCTGCTGCCCCGGCCGAAGAAAAGAAGTAATCCTTCTTTCTGCCAAAGAAAAACGGGGCTTTCGCCCCGTTTTTTTATGCCCGTTGCCATCGGAGATGGCAACGGCACATACCCTGAAACGTCACTGCAATTGCTGAAGCAAGGCGTTCAGGATTTTCTTGGATGCATCTTCCTTTTCACCCGCCGTCACTTCACTGCTGACCACAACTTTACTCAGCCCGGACTCATCGCGAACCTGAACCCGGTAACGTCCCGCAGTCTCGGCCTTGCTTTCGCTGCTACGCCAAAACGCCAGCTTGGAGACAATACCCTCTTCCTGCTTGTTGGCGAGACGCGGATCCGCTGCCAACTGGCGAACGTAATAAACACCCCGGGAACGATCCCTATCCTCGACGGCATAGCCGATGCGATCAAGGGCCAGACCCACCCGACGCCAGGCGCGCTCAAAGCTGTCGTCCAACTCGATGGCACCAACAGCACCATCCTTGGCCAGCCGCGCGCGCGGTTCGGCCTTGGCGGTTGCGATGGACGTCTCGGCGCGCTTTTCTTCAACACCCAGACGAACCATCAGGCGACGCAACATTTCGGCTTCTAGCTCAGGATCTGAAGCCCGTGGTTGCCAGCGCGTCTCATCCTTGGCGGCCGAGGTGTACACTTCTTCCATTCCGCGATGGCTGACGTAAATTTCGGTCGTCCCGGCATCCGCGCCCGATTCGAGACGGGTGCGGAACTTATCCTGCTCACCCGTCGAATAGACGGAATCAATCAATCGACCCAGCGTGTTGCGAATAATGTCCGAAGGAATCTTGGCGCGGTTTTCTGCCCAGTCGGTTTCCATCACACCCGCTTCGGGACGCTCGAGATTGACGATAAAGCCGGATTCCTGCCAGAACTCCTTGACCGTGCCCCACAACTTATCCGCCGGCATGGCAACCACCAGCCAGCGCTGGCCACCGGAACGCTCGACACGCACTTTTTCCACTTTAGGCAGAATCAAGGTGTTGCCAGCCTGAGCATCTGCACCGCGATCAGCGGTGTAAGCCGAGAAGGTCGCGCTTCCCTTGGCGGCCACATCGGGGACCAGATAGCGATCGTCCTTGGACAGTTGGGACAAATCAGGCGGCACTTCCAGCGTCGGCACTTTGCCAGCCGACTTGTAATCGATCTTGCGCGAATCCGGCAACATGCTACAGCCGGCAGCGGCAACAGCGATCAGGGAAAGGGTCAGCCCGGAGAGACGACGATTCATATTTTTCCTTTTCAGGCGAGAACACCGGCCTGGCGCATGGCTGCCAGAACACGGGGGCGATTGACTTCGGCAAGCGGCGTCAGCGGCAGGCGAATACCGCCACCCATCAGGCCCATTTGCTCGACAGCCCACTTCACCGGAATGGGGTTGGCTTCGCAGAACAGATCGCGATGCAAGCCCAAGAGTTTGAATTGCAGCGCCTTGGCCTCCGCCACCTTGCCTGCCGCTGCGGCAACGCACATGTCGTGCATCATGCGCGGCGCGATATTGGCCGTCACCGAAATATTGCCGTGGAAGCCCATCAGGATGGAAAGCACACAAGAGAGGTCATCACCGCTGTACAGCGCGAAACCTTCGGGCGCGCGGGCGATCAGGTCAAAAGCACGATCCATGTTGCCGGTTGCATCCTTGACCCCCACGATGCCCGGTACGTCGGCCAAACGCAGAATGGTGTCGTTGCTCATATCGGCTACCGTGCGACCTGGCACGTTGTACAGGAGCACAGGCAGTTCCACCGCTTCGGCAATGGCTTTGAAGTGCCGATAGAGGCCCTCTTGAGTCGGCTTGTTGTAGTAAGGCACCACCGACAAAGCCATGTCGGCGCCGGCATCCTTGGCAAAACGCGTCAGTTCGATGGCTTCCGCAGTGGAATTGGCGCCTGTCCCCGCGATCACCGGAATGCGGCCAGCGGCATGGTCGACCGTGAGTTTGATCAATTCGCAGTGTTCATCGACGTTGACCGTAGGCGACTCGCCTGTTGTCCCCACCACCACGATGGCATCAGTGCCTTCCTGAACATGGAAATCGACCAGCTTGCGCAGGGCGGCAAAATCGAGACTGCCATCTTCATGCATGGGGGTGACGATGGCGACAAGGGATCCGGTAATCATGGCGTATTGGCTTGAAAGTAATCGTTCGATTGTAACTGAACGCCTTTCTTGATTGAAAGGCAGTGGGTAACACTTTGTTATTTTCCCGCAGCCAGATGCAGCGCTCCAGCCGCAACGAAGAGCCGACCCTGGGGTAGATCCAGCGCGGGATGACGATCTGCCCCGGCACTCAGCAACTGTCGGGCAAACTCGTCAAGCCGGCTGGCGACCGGCGCTTGCCACCCTAGCCGACGCAAACGCCAGCGCAGCAGGTTTTTCAGGCGCGTCGCGTCCAGCGTGCGCAAGCGCCGCATCGGCAGGGCACCGTCGACTGCAATCGCTTGCCAGTCCGCTTGGGCCAGGGCATCCAGCAATTCCGCCGCTTCTGCCAGGTGGCTGGCAGCCGCGGCCAAAGCCCGTTCGCCTTGCGGAAATCGACGATAAAGCGGCGGCAAAACCTCGTGGCGAATGAAATTGCGGGTCAAGCGGCAATCCGCGTTACTGTCATCCTCAATCCAGCGCAGTCCGGCTTGACGTGCGTAGACTGCGATTTCCTCGCGTCCGGTCGACAGCAAAGGCCGCAGTATTTTCAGCGGGCCGCGATAGCGCGCCGCTGGCATCCCGGCCAGCCCAAGCACCCCGGCGCCGCGCAACAAATTGTGCAAGACCGTTTCCGCCTGATCCCCCCGATGTTGCGCCAGAAACAAGCACTCGACGGGCAAACTGGCAAAGGCAGCATAACGGGCATTGCGCGCAGCAGCTTCGAGCCCAATACCAGCAGAAGCATCAACGGCCACACGACAAATACTCAGGTCAACGCGCAAATCTGCACAAAAATCCTGGCAGAAAGCGGTCCAATGATCCGCATTGGGCGACAGTCCATGGTGCACGTGTATGGCCCGGACGGGTACCGGCGCAACATGCGCCAGTACGTGCAGCAACACGACGGAGTCCAGACCGCCGGATAACCCGACATGGAGACTCTGAGAGTCCGCGAGATGGTCAGCAAGGAAATTGCCGACCCGTTGCGTCAGATCAAGCGGCAGCTTGTTCCTTGAAGCGGCCATAGCTCATCAGGCGCTCATAGCGTTGTTCGAGCAGCTGCTCCGTCGACAAGGCCGAAAGCTGCTTGAGCGATTCCTGCAGGGCCTTCTTGAGTTGCTGGGCCATCTGCACGTGATCGCGGTGCGCACCGCCCAATCTTGTCGACGAGGCCAAGGGTTTTGAGGCGCTGCGCGGTGATCCCCATGGTTTCGGCGGCTTCCGCCGCGCGCTCGGCACTCTTCCACAAAATGGAAGCACAGCCCTCGGGAGAAATCACGGAATACGTCGAATATTGAAGCATCTGCACCGTATCACCGACGGCAATCGCCAGTGCGCCGCCCGAACCACCCTCACCGATGATGGTGACGATCACAGGCACCTTGAGTTCCGCCATCACATAGAGATTGCGTCCGATGGCCTCGGACTGACCCCGCTCTTCAGCATCGATACCGGGGTAAGCCCCAGGCGTGTCGACAAAGGTCATCACCGGCAACCCGAATTTCTCGGCCAATTTCATCAGGCGCAGCGCCTTGCGATAGCCTTCCGGGCGCGGCATGCCGAAATTACGGAAGATTTTTTCCTTGGTATCCCGGCCTTTCTGATGCCCGATCACCATGACCGGCTGGCCGTTGAAGCGCGCCAAACCACCCACGATGGCGTGATCGTCAGCAAAGGCACGATCCCCGTGCAACTCTTCGAAATCGGTAAAGATCAGGCCCAGGTAATCCAGCGTGTAGGGGCGCTGGGGATGGCGCGAAACCTGCGAAATCTGCCAAGGCGTGAGCTTGGCGTAAATCTCCTTGGTCAGTTGGGCGCCTTTCTTTTCAAGACGCTCAATCTCGTCGGAGATATCCACGGCGGAATCATCCTGCACGAAGCGCAACTCTTCGATCTTGGCTTCGAGGTCAGCAATGGATTGCTCGAAATCGAGAAAAGTGGTTTTCATAGACTGCTCGTTTCTGGAATTGCGCGCATTCTACCTCAAAGGTGGATGCCGGAAATTGTCAGTAAGCAACCGGCACCGGATCCAGATCTCGCCACAGATACCAGGTGGCCAACGAACGCCACGGACGCCAGCGCTCACCCAGCGCCTGTAACTCAGCGCGAGTCGGCTTGACGCCGGCGCAATAGGATTGTGCGACGGCGCGCTGCAGCCCCACATCATCCAGGGGAAAAACATCTGGGCGCTGCAGATTGAAGATCAGGAACATTTCTGCGGTCCACCGCCCAATACCGCGAATTTCACACAAGGCGCGGATCACAGAATCATCATCCATCCCCGGCCAAGATTCGGGCTGCAAGGCACCGGACAGAAACCCCCGGGCAAGTTGGTCCAGATACAACATCTTGCGCTGCGACAAACCGCAACCCACCAGACCATCGATCCCGACAGCGACCAGATGCTGGGGCAACAGCGGATCAACCCGTTCGCGCAAGCGTCCCCAGACTGTATCGGCGGCCTTTACGGAGATTTGCTGGCCGACGATCGAACGCGCCAGCGTCAAAAACGCATCGCCGCGAGACGTCAGCCGCGCTTCGCCGGCACGCGCAATCATCGCCGCCATCACCGGATCACGCTCGGCCAGGGTCTGTGCGCCCAGACCCCAATCACAGGAAGCTGCATTCATGTCGATCACACACCTCGAAACGCAGGCGCCGGAAAACGCCAGGGATTTACAAAACGGCCCCCACCCGGCCGCACCGATTTTGCTAACATCCCCGGAAAAACAGGAAAAAGCAATCATGACTGTGCCGAACTACCCCTTCATACACCCCCTGCTCGGCACGGATGAGCAGTGGGCAGCCTATCTCGTGGAATTTGCCGGCGACGATGGCAACGAAGGCCCATTGTTTGATCGCCTGAGCCAAATCCCGGCTTTCAGCGAAATGGATCATCGGCAGCCTTGGCTGCTTCCTTTCCGTGATTTCAATCACGACCTTCCGGCACATTTCATCCCCTACTTTTCTGGCCAGCCTTCGGACGAATGCGTTGCACAGGAAGCGGAACTACGCCAGCGAAAGCGTCCGCTCGCACTCGAAACGGTCCTTGATGGCAAATTGCCGGCCACCGGCGCCTGGCACTACCTGCTGATGAGTACGGCACACGCTCATACCCTGCCTCCCCTGACGCTGCAAGGTCTCGCGATTCGCACCCACATCATTGCCACCGGTCTGCACACACATAGCGATCGTGACTGGGCGATGGCCAACGCCTGCGCAATGAGCACCACGGAGTTTCTGCTGACGCGCGCCGACCCCAACAAAAAAGCGGACATCACGCGACAAAAAATGATCCGCCTGCTGGCATTGATTGCCGAAGACGCGGACACGCCGGCACTGGATGAAATTTTTCGCCAGGAAGCCAAGTTGTCGTACAGCCTGCTGCGCCTAGTCAATTCGGCCGCGATCGCCCCCCGCTCGCCGATCGACAGCTTTAGCCAAGCCATTAATCTCCTGGGCCGGCGTCAATTGGGACGCTGGTTGCAATTGCTGGTCTACGCGGACACCGAAGGCAAAAAAGCGATCAATCCCTTGCTGATCAAGGCGGCCATGCGTGGGCGCCTGATGGAACAACTCGCCGAAAAGCCCGATGACAGCACGGACTGCGCCTTCATGGTCGGCTGTTTCTCGCTACTGGATGTACTGCTCAATCTGCCAATGCAGGAAGTTCTGGCACAACTACCGCTGCCTGCAAGCTGTTACGAGGCACTGGCTAAACACCAGGGCCAACTTGGCCGATTGCTCACCGCACTGACGGCGGCGGAAAGCCGTAATCTGAGCACTGCCCAAAAATTGCTGGCGGATCTGGGCATTACGTTCGACCGCTTCATGGACGCTCAAATCGACAGCATTCATTGGGCCAACCAGATTCGTAACGCGGTCTAGCCTTAGCCAAAACGCCCAGACAAAAATGGGTTGTAGCGACGCTCCTCACCCAGCGTAGACATCGGCCCGTGGCCTGGAATGAAATCTACCTCGTCACCCAGCGCAAATAGTTTTTGCTTGATTGAGGCCAGCAGGGTGTCGTGATCGCCGCCGGGAAAATCGGTGCGCCCAATCGATCCCTGAAACAGGACATCGCCCACCTGAACCAAGCCACTCTCGCGGTGAAACAACACCACATGACCCGGCGTATGCCCGGGACAATGCAGCACTTCAAGCAGCACATTGCCAAAACGCACGGCATCGCCATCGGCCAGCCAGCGGTCCGGTGAAAAGGCTTCAACGGCCGGAAAGCCGAACATGCGGCTCTGCTGCGCCAGCCCGTCAATCCAGTAGCGGTCTGCCTCATGCGGTCCCTCGACGGGCGCCGAAGGATACAAACGCGCCAAGGCGGCCGTGCCACCGGCGTGGTCGATGTGACCATGCGTTAACAAGATCACCGCCAGACTCAAGGACTGTGCTGTCAGGAAGGCCTGAATACGGTCAACATCCCCGCCGGGGTCAATCACCGCGGCCAAGCCAGTTTCTTCGCACCAGAAAACCGTGCAATTCTGCTCAAAAGGGGTAACGGGAATCATCTGATATTTCATGGTCGTAGCGAATCATTCGAATAAAACGGATTATGTCACG
>JAKLLI010000097.1 GCA_023150195.1 Azonexus sp. | reverse complement strand
GTCAGTGCTCCGATGATGCCATCGTGGCCCGCGTAGACTTTCCCGATCCGCTCGTGACAACGGCGTGCAGTCTGAATCAGCCCGCACGCCGTCGCGTTGATGACCGCCGTCACGCCCCCCGATTGCGCATAGAAGGCGTTGCGGATCGTCACAAGTTTACTTCAGGGCGTCGAAAACGGCCTTGGTAATGGTGTCGACGCTACCCACGCCGGCGATCTTGCGCACCTTGGGCGCAACGGCATCGCCTTCAGCAGCCCACTTCGAGTAAAACTCGACCAGCGGCTTGGTCTGAGAATGGTAGACATCAAGACGCTTCTTGACCGTTTCTTCCTTGTCATCGTCACGCTGAACGAGATCTTCACCGGTCACGTCGTCCTTGCCTTCCACCTTGGGCGGATTGAACTTGACGTGATAGGTACGACCAGACGGCAGATGCGCACGGCGGCCCGCCATACGTTCGATAATGTCGCTGTCCGGCACATCGATTTCGAGCACGAATTCGATCGGCACGCCGGCGTCCTTCATGGCTTGCGCTTGCGGAATGGTGCGCGGGAAGCCGTCAAACAGGTAGCCGTTCTTGCAATCATCCTGGGTCAGACGATCCTTGACCATGCCGATGATGACTGCATCCGGCACCAGGCCGCCAGCATCCATGTGCTTTTTGGCTTCCAGACCCAGCGGCGTACCGGCCTTGACCTGGGCGCGCAGCATGTCGCCGGTGGAAATTTGCGGGATGCCGAATTCCTTCGAAATGAAGGTGGCTTGCGTACCTTTACCGGCGCCCGGTGCGCCCAAGAGAATCAGTTTCATGGAGTGTCCCTCTGGTTACGAATGAAAATTTCTTGTTATCGGCGAAGTGAGCTGCCGTTCCCTAAGCCAGCCAAATTACCTGCTAATTCAGGCACGGTCAAACAGTTTGCGCATCCGCTCGGCATCCTCGGGCGTGTCCACACCGGGCGCGGGTGCGGCATCGATCAGCGTGACGCTGATCCGATAGCCATGCCACAAGGCGCGCAGTTGCTCAAGCGCCTCAAAGTGCTCGGTCGGTGCTGCGGTCAACCCGGCGTAGGCCAGCAAAAAGCTGGCGCGGTAGGCATACAGCCCAACGTGGCGATACGCGGGGAAATCCGCCGGCAGCCCCTGTTGACCGTTGGCAGCAAAATGATCGCGGGCGTAGGGAATCGGCGCCCGCGAAAAATAGGCGGCATCGCCGTCGGCACGGCACACTACCTTCACCACATTCGGGTTGAAAAACTCGGCCGGGTCGTGAATCGGGTGCGCCACCGTGGCGATATCCGCGCCACTCACCGCCAGTTGCCTCGCGGTCTGCGCAATGACGGCAGGGTCAATCAGCGGCTCGTCGCCTTGCACGTTAACGACGATGGTGTCCTTGCTCCAGCCCCGTTGTTCGACAACCTCGGCGAGACGATCGGTGCCGGTCGGATGATCGCCACGCGTCATCGCCACCGCCACCTCGTGCACACCCGCCGCCTCGCGAACGCGCAGGTCGTCGGTGGCGACCCAGATTTCCTCGGCCCCCGACTGCCGTGCACGCTCGACCACCCGCACCACCATCGGCACGCCGCCCAGATCAAGCAGCGGTTTGCCCGGCAGGCGTGTCGATGCAAAACGCGCCGGCACCACCACCTTGAAGGCCGGCGTCATCACGGAGTATCGCCGTCCAGCTTGCGTGCCTCGCCCTCCAGCATCACCGGAATGTCGTCACGGATCGGAAAAGCCAGCTTGCAAGCCTTGCAAACCAGTTCCTTGTCGGCCTTGCGATGTTCGAGCGGGCCCTTGCAAATCGGGCAAACGAGTATGTCAAGCAATCGGGCGTCCACGAACTTTCTCCACAATCAAATCAATCAATGCTGGCGGCACAATTGCCTCAACAGGCAGGCACCAAGCCTCACCCGTCACCAGCCCGGCGCATTTTACTGCATCCTTCTCGGTCATCAGCAGGACCGCATCTGGCCCGAAGTCCAGATCTGCCGCGACATAAGCGTGATGATCGGGAAACGGATGCGTGACACAGTGCAGGCCAAGCGCGGCCAAGGTATCGAAAAAACGCTGGGGATCACCGATGCCGGCCACGGCATGCAGGGTTTTGCCTGCCAGATCCGCGGCGCTACAGCGCTGCGCTGCCTTCCCCAAGCGAACAAATGTCGCTGCCTGCAAGTGCATGGAGAACGCAGGCTTTCCGGCGGCCAGTGCTGACACATCGCATTCATTGCCGATCACCGCGTCGACCGTCGCCAAGCGCTCCAGCGACTCACGCAACGGCCCCAGCGGCAAGCACCAGCCATTACCCGTGCCGCGGCGATCGAAAACCGCCAGTGCTACATCGCGCCCGAGGGCGTAATGCTGCAAGCCGTCGTCGCACACGATCACATCCACCTCGGGCGAGGCCACCAGCAAGGCACGTGCGGCATCGACCCGTTTTTTCCCCACCCAGACCGGGCAAGCGGCACGGCGAGCCAGCAGCAGGGGCTCATCGCCCACGATTTTTGCCTCGGCCATCGCGTCGACCGCCATCAGGGCATCCCCCTGACGACCGTAACCCCGGCTGACAATCCCCGGCCGAAATCCGCGTTCTCCGAGCGCACGCACCACGGCCAGCGTCAAAGGCGTTTTCCCGGCGCCGCCCACAATCAGGTTACCCACCACAATCACCGGCACCGGCAGACGCACGACCCGCGCCGTTCGCCTTCGCCGGTTTGATACGAGGACGAACACCGCATGCAAGGGCAGAAAAAATGGCAGCAAAAGCCACAACGCCGGCGAGAGCCGGCGTTGGAACCACTGACGCTGCAACCAGCGACCAAACATCGTTTAATTAGCCGACTGGGTCGCGAAGGAAATATGCGGATACCCGGCAGACTGCGCAGCCTGCATCACATCCACCACCTTCTGGTGGGTGGCCTTGGCATCTGCGTTGATCACGATCACCGGATCATTGCGGCCGCCAGCAGCTTTCTGGAGAGCCTCGGAAATCCCGGAAACGTCGGCAGACCCCACCGGCGACTTGTTGACCAGCACCTGCCCGCTCGCCGTCACCGCCACGTCGATTTCATTGGGCTGCTCCTTTTGCTGCGCGGCATCCGCCGTCGGCAAATTGATTTCCAGCCCGGAAAACTTGGAATAGGTCGTGGTCAGCATCAGGAAAATGATGATCACGAGCAACACGTCAATCATCGGAATCAGGTTGATTTCCGGCTCTTCACGACCGCGGCCACGCTGAAAATTCATCGCTTACTTCCGATCACCGTGCATGTACTCGACCAGACGCACCGCCTGTTGCTCCATATCGACGACATAGCCATCCACCAGCGCCCGGAAATGGCGCCAGAAAATCATGCTCGGAATGGCAATGAAAATCCCGAAACCGGTGTTGTAAAGCGCGATGGAGATGCCATGCGCTAGCTGCTGCGGATTGCCTGTCCCCGGGGCCTGTGAGCCGAAAATCTCGATCATCCCGACCACCGTGCCAAACAAACCCATCAACGGGCTGATCGAAGCAATGGTCCCCAAGGTCGTCAGATAGCGACTCAGTTCGTGAGCCACCGCAGATCCGGCCTCCTCGATGGACTCCTTCATGATTTCCCGGGAATTACCCACGTTGCGCAAACCGGCAGCCAGCACACTGCCCAGCGGTGAATGACGATCCAGATCGTCGAGCAGGCGACTATTGTCCGCCCCCCGACGAAACTCGCCGACGGCGCGCTGCAGCAAGCCGGCCGGCACGATTCGGGAACGCCGCAGGGCAACCAGACGCTCGATGATCAGCGCAACGGAAATGATGGAAGCCAGCAACAGCGGCCAGATGGGCCAACCGGCCGCTTTGACGATCTCAAACACGTGACATTGTCCTTGGTGGAAAATTAGCGTGCAATTTTGCCTCCGCCCAGAAGCGCCCGCAAGTGCGGCGAAATGCCGCACCGCGCCAGGCTTATCCCCAGAAGCTGTGGATAAGCCTGTGGAGGAGCTGTCGGCAAGCGTGGCAAATGCCCGAATCACAAGGCTTTTGAACACCTTGCCAAAAAACGAGGCATAAAAATAAAGCCACGAAAAATCAAGGCAATAGCAACATCGAAACGGCAATCAAATTCTCCGCCAAGCCACCTGCCCTTAAAATGCCGCCATGAACCTCGCCTCCCTCCCCGTCCCCGACGACAGCACCTTAAGCGTTAGCGCACTCAATCGCCAGGTCAGAGAATCCCTGGAATCCACCTTCCCCTTGCGCTGGATTCGCGGTGAAATTTCCAATCTGACCCATGCGGCCTCAGGCCATGTGTACTTCAGCCTCAAGGACAGCAACGCCCAGGTACGTTGTGTCATGTGGCGCAACAAGGCGCAACTGCTGGGCTGGCGACTGGAAAATGGCCAACAGATCGACGCCCGGGCGCTGGTCTCCTTTTATGAGCCACGCGGTGAATTTCAGCTCAATGTCGAGGCTGTGCGCCGCAGTGGCCAGGGGAACCTCTATGAACAATTCGTTCGCCTCAAGCAGCAGCTGGAAAAAGAAGGCCTTTTCGCCGTTGACCGTAAACGTCCTCTCCCTGCGTTCCCCACACGGATTGGCATTGTGACCAGCCCGAAAGCCGCAGCATTGCATGACATTCTGAGTGCGCTGGCGCGACGCGCGCCCCATCTCAAAATCACGCTCTTCCCCAGCCCTGTTCAGGGAGAAAGTGCGGCGCCCCTGCTGGTTCGTGCACTGCAGGATGCAGATGAGCAAGGCTCCGACCTGATCATTCTGGCGCGTGGCGGCGGCAGCATGGAAGACCTCTGGGCCTTCAACGACGAAGGCCTCGCCCGGGCCATCGCCAGTTGTCGCAGCCCGGTCATCAGCGGCATTGGCCACGAAACCGACTTCACGATCGCCGATTTTGCCGCCGACCTGCGCGCCCCCACCCCCACCGCCGCGGCCGAACTCGCTGCCCCGGGCCGCACAGAACTAATGCACCAACTCCAGCACATTCAGTACAGGCTGCAGCGTCGGCAAGCACGCCTTTTTACTGACTTTTCGCAATGTCTCGATCGTCTTGCCAGCCAGTTGTCCCACCCCCGTGAGCAATTGGGCAGGCAGCAACTGACCCTGGACAACCTGTCCCGGCGCCTCGCCCTGGCACTGAGCAAGCAACTGACGACCTGCGAGCATCGCATCGCCCAATCCGGTCTGCGCTTGCGCCAGCGCCGCCCGACCTTCTCGACGCCCGCAGGCCGCCTGGATGTTGCCGAAAACCGGCTGCACCATGCCCTCGCCCAAGTGCTTGGCAAACGGGCAATGAAACTAAATACCCTGGAAGCGGGTCTCAAGCAGCTGGACCCCCATGCCGTGCTGGCGCGCGGCTATGCCATTGTCCGAACACCGGCGGGTCATGCCTTAAAAGACGCCTGCGCAGTCGACACCGGCGACCGGCTTAAGATCACGTTGGCCCGGGGCCAGCTGGATGCGCGAGTCGTTCAGGTTGTCCGCGCACAGGAAGGTGACTAGAATTTTCGCTTTACCCCTTTAACCCTACCCCTAACCCAACGGAGAAATAACAAATGGAACATCAACTGCCTGCCCTGCCGTATGCCAAGGACGCCCTCGCCCCGCACATGTCGGCCGAGACCTTCGACTACCACTACAGCAAGCACCACAACGCCTACGTGGTTAACCTGAACAACCTGATCAAGGGCACCGAGTACGAAGCCCTCGACCTCGAAGCCATCGTCAAGAAAGCCCCGGCCGGCGGCATCTACAACAACGCCGCCCAGGTCTGGAACCACACCTTCTTCTGGAACTGCATGAAGCCGAACGGCGGCGGCGCCCCGTCCGGCGCCCTGGCTGCTGCCATCGACGCCAAGTGGGGTTCGCTGGATGCTTTCAAGACCGCCTTCCAGACCTCTGCCGTCGGCAACTTCGGTTCCGGCTGGACCTGGCTGGTCAAGAAGGCCGACGGTTCGCTCGACATCGTCAACATGGGCGCCGCGGGCACCCCGCTGACCACCGGCGACACCGCCCTGCTCTGCGTCGACGTGTGGGAACACGCCTATTACATCGACTACCGCAACCTGCGTCCGAAGTTCGTCGAAACCTTCCTGGCCTCGCTGGTCAACTGGGATTTCGTTGCGGCCAACTTCGCAGCCTAAGTCTGTCTGTTATTTCAGGATAAAAAACTCGTAAATCGAATAAAAAATTCGTAAATTTTGGCAGCACCACGAATAAAAAATTCGTAAATCGAGTTTGTAAAAAGAGGGAGCATTTAGCTCCCTCTTTTCATTGCACACTTTCGCTTATAAGCCTCCGGTCGACGGTGCAAGTTTGGAAGGATGAACATCTACAACACCAAGCGCCTAAAAGAATCGGAAGACGAAAAAACGCATATCACCGCCCCAAAAAGACATAGGTTGGGAATGCCTGCCCCTCAACTCTCGCATCTGCCAAGGCTATGGCTTCGCCTTGAACTTCGGCAGACTTATCAAATGGGAACCAACTGCGTCCAGCGCTAGGATTTGACCTTGGTATCTGCCAATACGAGCAACCTTGATCAAACCAGATTTGTACTGTGTCACCGGTATCAAGCTTGAAATCCAAACGGCGAGCATGAATAGCATCCTGTTTGTTCCGACTAATAACGCTCGCTTCGATGCCAGAAAACTCGAAGGCTGCTTCGATAGCCCGATCTCGGGCATCAGGATATGGCCAGTTATGCCATATTTTACTGGGAGGCATACCCGGCCTTGGTTCCTCAGAAAACGGTGACAGCATCAAATTAAATTTCGTAACCCCCCAACGATCTGCATAAACCGTTTTCACGCCTGATATGAATTCGAGTAACAGCGAGACAGGAAGCGGGGAATTCAAATATCGGTCGTGGTAGGGGGGGTGTCAGAATTTCTGTGTGTGAGGCGTGAGTAGACTTTTCCACGGTGACGGCTGCCGAAGGTCCATATAGACCGTAGGCGGACGGCGCGGTGGGAAAGTCGGTGGTCATTTTATC
>JAKLLI010000096.1 GCA_023150195.1 Azonexus sp. | reverse complement strand
ACGCACCGCATCGTGGTAGACAAGGGACAGCAATCCGGCGTCACCGCAGGCCAACCGGCCATCGACGAAGCCGGCGTCGTCGGTCAGGTCACCCGCGTTTATCCCTTTTCCGCCGAAGTCACCCTGATCACCGACAAAGATCAGGCCGTGCCGGTGCAGGTGGTTCGCAGTGGCCAGCGCTCGGTGGTTTTTGGGTTAGGCAACGGCCAACTGGAGTTGCGCTACATTCCCGCCAATGCCGATGTCCAGATCGGCGATACGCTGGTCACCTCCGGCCTGGATGGCATTTACCTCCCGGGATTTCCAGTCGCCAAGGTGGTCAGTATCGAACGCGAAAATTCCTATGCCTTTGCCCGCATCTATTGCACGCCGGTAGCCGGTGTCGAAAACTTTGGCGAGGTCATGATCCTGGCGCCGCGTCAGCCCCTGCCGCCCAACCCGGTCGACGCCCCGGCCAGTGCGGGCAACGAGAGCAAAGCACCCACCAAGGCGGGAGGTAAATAATGCAGCCGACGTTTTCCTCGTCACGCATCCTGCTGCCGGTTCGTCCGTGGTTCATCCTCACCACCATCGGCTTGGCCCTGCTCCTGAATTTCCTTCCCACCGCCCATTGGCCCGGCGTACCGGACTGGGTGGCACTGGTGCTATGTTTCTGGGCGATTCGCGAGCCCCGATTCGTCGGCATGGGGACCGCCTTTCTACTTGGCCTTGGCATGGATGTCGCCGATGGTGCCGTGCTCGGTCAACACTGCTTTGCCTACATTTTGCTGACCTTTGTCGCCACCTCGCAGGCCAGACGCATTCTGTGGTTCCCGGTCGGGCAACAAATGCTGCAAATTCTGCCGCTCCTGCTGCTCTGCCAGATTGCGCAGTTGCTGATGCGTTTGATGGCCGGCGCCGATTTTCCCGGCTGGTCCTTCCTCGTCAGCCCTCTGGTCGCCGCGAGCCTCTGGATTCCGGCCACTTTCCTGCTGTTGCTCCCCCAATATCAGCCGGTTAGCCGGGATGACAACCGTCCGCTTTAGGACGTGGCAGGATGAGCAACTTTTACGCTACCGAACCGGATCTCGATCGCTTCCGGAACCGCATTCTGGTTGCCGGTGCCTTTGTATTGCTGATGTTTCTGGTGCTGCTGGCGCGCTTCATTTACCTGCAAGTCATCCAGCACGAGTACTACACCACGCGCGCCGAGAGCAACCGGATTTCGCTGGTGCCGATCATTCCCAACCGGGGCAACATCGTCGATCGCAACGGCACGATCCTGGCTCGAAACTATTCGGCCTTCACCCTGGAAATAACACCTTCCAAAACGCAAGGGCTGGAAAAAACCATCGATGGCCTGGCCGAAATCGTCGAAATCCAGGTCAAGGATCGCAAGCGCTTCAAGCGCCTGCTCGAAGAATCACGCAATTTCGAATCCATCCCCATTCGTACCCGCCTGACCGATCGCGAGGTGGCCCGCTTTGCCGCCAACCGCTATCGTTTCCCGGGCGTCGAAGTGAAGGCCCGCCTTTTCCGGCAATATCCGGAAGGAACGCTGGCCGCGCATGCCATCGGTTACATCAGCCGGATCAATCAGCGTGACAAGGAAGCCATTGCCGATCAGGGTCAGGAAGCCAACTACAAGGGGACGGAACACATCGGCAAATCCGGCCTGGAAGCCAATTACGAGTTCGAATTGCACGGCACCGCCGGCCACGAACAGGTCGAGGTCGATGCCGGCGGCCGTGGCATCCGGGTGCTTTCCCATACCCCGCCGATTCCCGGCAACAACCTGACCCTGACCCTGGATGCCAAACTGCAGGCGGTCGCCGAAGAGGCCTTTGGCGGTCGACGCGGCTCCTTGACCGCAATTGACCCCAACAATGGCGCCGTGCTTGCCCTGGTTTCCTCGCCCTCCTTCGACCCCAGCCTGTTCGTTGACGGTATCCGCTTCGATGACTGGGACGAACTCAACAACAACCCGGACAAGCCGATGCTGAACCGGGCGATTTACAGCACCCATCCGCCGGGCTCAACCTTCAAGCCGCTGATGGCACTCGCTGCCCTGACCGTTGGCAAACGTACCCCAGGCCAGACCATCGCCGACCCCGGATTCTTCAATTTCGGCAATCGCCGCTTCATGGACGACAAGGTTGGCGGCCACGGTCCGGTCGACATGTACAAATCGATCGTGGTCTCCTGCAACACTTATTACTACATGCTCGCCAACGACATGGGCATCGACAATATTGCCCGCTTCATGGGCGAACTCGGTCTGGGACGCAAAACCGAAATCGACATTCCCGGCGAAGCCACCGGCATCCTGCCTTCGCCGGAATGGAAACAGCGTCGCTTCAAGCGCAAGGAGCAACAAAAGTGGTACTCCGGCGAAACCATCTCGGTTGGCATCGGCCAAGGCTACAACGCCTATTCCACCCTGCACATGGCCCACGCACTTTCGAACGTGCTCAATTACGGCAAGGTGTTTCGCCCGCACCTGGTGAACACCATCACCAATCCCACCACCGGGGAAAAGCGGGTGATCGAACCAGAGCCCGTTCGCCAGATCAATCTCAAACCCGAGCACGTGGACATCATCCGCCGCGCCATGACGGGCGTGGCCAAAGAAGGTACCTCTTCGAAGGCCTTCGCCGGCGCCCCCTATACCTCCGGGGGAAAAACCGGAACAGCCCAGGTTTTCAGCCTGAAAAGCGGGCAAAAATATGTCTCCGGCCAGCTCAAGGAGAAATTGCGTGACCATTCGTGGTACGTGGCCTTTGCGCCGGCCGAGCAACCGCGCATCGTCCTCGCCGTGATGGTGGAAAACGGTCCTGACCGGGAAGAAACCGGGCGGCCCGGCACCGGAAGCCGAGGTCGAGGAAAGCGAAGAACAGCGCGTGGAGGCGAATCCCGATGAAACTCGTTAAGCGCGCACTGCAGGCGATTCTGGCGCATCTGGACATTCCCCTGATGTGCATTGTGCTGGCCCTGATGGGCGTCGGCCTGCTCACCGTGTTTTCTGCGACCTCCAGCGATGGCTTCCAGAAACTGGACAAGCAGGTGATCAACATGGCGGTGTCCTTCCTCGTCATGCTGGCGATTGCGCGCACCCCACCGCAAAGCCTGATGCGCTTTGCCGTCCCCCTGTATTTGCTGGGTGTCGTCCTGCTGCTCGGCGTTGCCCTGTTCGGGATTGTGGTCAACGGCTCCCGACGCTGGCTATCACTCGGGTTTGTCCGTATCCAGCCCTCCGAGATCATGAAAGTCGCCATGCCGCTGATGTTGGCCTGGTATTTCCAGAAGCATGAATCGATGCTGAGGGCCAAGCATTTCGTTGCCGCTGCACTCATCCTGGCCGTGCCTGTGCTGCTGATCCTGCGTCAACCCGACCTTGGCACCTCGCTGCTGGTGAGCGCAGCGGGCTTTTTCGTGATCTTTTTTGCCGGCCTGCCCTGGAAGGTGATGTTTGGTCTGGCTGCAGCCGGCGGCGCGGCCCTGCCGTTTGCCTGGAACATGCTGCACGATTACCAGCGACGCCGGGTGATGACCTTGATCGACCCCACCTCCGACCCCCTGGGGGCGGGCTATCACATCATTCAATCCACAATCGCCATCGGCTCGGGCGGCGGGCTCGGCAAAGGCTGGCTCAAGGGCAGCCAGACCCATCTGGAGTTCATCCCGGAAAAACACACCGATTTCATTTTCGCGGTCTTTTCCGAGGAATGGGGGCTGCTGGGCAACGGCATCCTGCTCGTCCTGTTCACGCTGCTCATTGGCCGCGGCCTGATGATCGCCGCCGCTGCGCCTACCTTGTTCTCCCGTCTGCTGGCCGGCTCGATCACCCTGGTCTTCTTCATCTACGCCTTCGTCAATATGGGCATGGTGTCCGGCATCCTGCCGGTGGTCGGTGTCCCGCTGCCCTTCATCAGCTACGGGGGCACCGCCCTGCTCACACTGATGCTTGGCGTCGGCATCCTGATGAGCATTCAGACCCATCGCATGCTGGTGAAAAAATGAAATTTCCCCTGGCTATTCCGTTGACCGTGATCAGCCTCTGGCTCGCCGGCTGCGGCAGCGCCCCCGAACGGCCGCAAGTTGGCGAAACCTCACCGGAAACCCGGCCGACCCAGCCCGGCACGCCGGCAAAACCCCAAGCGCCGCGCAAGGGCGGCGGCTACTACAAGGACGATGGCCCGGCCGATGACATTCCGGCCAACCTCGACAGCATTCCGGATGCGGTTCCGCGCAACGAACCGCTGCACAAGCCGGCGCTCAAACCCTACGAGGTCTTCGGTCGCCAGTATGTGCCGAATACCCGTGTCCGCCCCTACCGCGCCAGCGGCATCGCCAGCTGGTATGGACGCAAGTTCCACGGCCAGAAAACCTCGATTGGCGAACCCTACGACATGTTTGCCATGACAGCGGCTCACCCGACGCTGGCGCTACCGTCTTACGTCCGCGTCAGCAATCCGGCCAATGGCAAATCCGTCATCGTCCGCGTCATCGACCGCGGCCCTTTCCACGCGGACCGCGTGATCGACCTGTCCTACACGGCAGCCTACAAGCTGGGCATCGTCCAGCATGGCAGTGCCCGGGTCGATGTCGAAGCCATCCTGCCCGACAGCACGGATGCAATCCCCATTCAGGCGAGTAGCAGGCCAATCCCCGTGGTGCCGGAAACCGTCACCACCACCTTGCCGGCCGGGGTCTACCTGCAGTTGGGTGCCTTTTCCAATACCGACAACGCCGGCAACCTGAAACGCCATCTGATGGCCGAACTGGATTGGCTGGATCGCCCGATCCACCTCGTCAAGGCCGATGCCTTGCATCGCGTCCAGCTTGGACCGTTTGCCAGTCGCAGCGCCGCCGAACCGGTGGCGGAAAAAATCCGCAACGCGCTCGGTTTCAAGCCAGGCCTGGTAACCCGCTAAACGGCGGGCGGTTGTAACGGGGTCCGCGAGACCTTGGCTACCACCACATTGCCGCGGCCCTGGTATTCGAGGCTGCAGAAACTGGTCAATCGGGCCATGGCAATACCGCGCCCATTCGGATCGAAGGCGCGCTCCGGATCGAAGTCGAGGAACTTGCGCCAATCAAAGCCTTCGCCTTCGTCGCTGATGGTGAAACGAATTTCCTGCGCTTCCAGCTCGAAACGAATTTTCGCCGTTCGGCCCACGAACTGCGGCAAGGCCAGCCGCCGTGCGATCTCGCCTTCCCAATCCCCTTCCCATTTGAGCAAGGCTTTCTCCCGATAGCTGATCCCGAGATTGCCGTGCTCAATGGCGTTGACCATCAAATCCGACAAGCCGGGCGCCACTCGATCGGGTTCGGGGCACAGTGCCGCCAGCAAGGGCACCAAGGCAGTAACGTCGTCCAGCGTGGAAAACGCATATTCCGCGAGCAACAAATGTCGCTGCGAATGGGCCAGCCGGGTGGCTTGACTGCTTAACTGGCTGCGCGCCGCCTGATCGCTCAGCGCTGCTCTGACGATGGAAATCAGCGCCTCGGGCTCATAAGGCTTGGTCAGGTAATAGTAGGCACCGGCTTCCAGCCCTTCGCGCACTTGCTCCGGCGCCGAGGCCGCCGTCTGCATGATGACCGGCACATGAATAAATCGCGACGATTGCTTGATCCGCCGCAACAACTCCAGCCCGTCCATCCCCGGCATCATCCGGTCCAGAATGACCAGCGAAAAATCACTGTCTGCCGACTGCAAGCGTTGCCATGCCTCGAGTGGATCGCCGTAAGTCTCAAGGATCAAATCTTCATCCTCGAGGAAATTCTCGATCAACATCAGGTTGAGCGCCTCATCATCGACAACGAGAACCCGCTGACTCGACATGGCATACACTCCAAAAATGCGAAAGATGCTTATCCTAGCATGGGAAAGCTTTTGACGCGGATCAATGGGCCACGATAGACGCCCGCTATACTCGTGCGCTTGACCATCCGGAAGTGAGCCATGCCTTCCCTGCCCCACCTGATTTGCCCGGCCGGCAGCCTGCCCGCCCTCAAGGCAGCCGTTGATCACGGTGCCGATGCCGTCTATCTCGGCTACAAGAACGATACCAACGCCCGCAATTTCGCCGGCCTCAATTTCGACGACAAAACCATGCGCGACGGCATCCGCTACGCCCATGGCAAAGGCCGGGAGGTATTGATGGCCATCAACACATTCGCCCAGGCCGGCCGTGTCGCCGATTGGCAAAAGGCGGTGGATGCGGCGGTCGACCATGGGGTCGATGCCATTATCCTCGCTGATGTCGGCCTGCTGGATTACGCCCGCCAGCGGCATCCTGCTCAACGCCTGCACCTGTCCGTTCAAGGCTCGGCCACCAGTTACGAAGCCATCAATTTCTGCCAGCGCGAATTCGGCATCCAACGTGCCGTGCTGCCCCGCGTGCTGACGCTGGCGCAGGTCGAGCACGTCATCCGCAATACCACGGTGGAAATCGAGGTCTTTGGCTTTGGCAGCCTGTGTGTAATGAACGAAGGGCGTTGCTGGCTCTCCTCCTACGCCTGCGGTGAATCGCCCAATACGGTGGGCGCCTGTTCGCCGGCCAAATACGTGAAATGGGAGAAGCAGCCGGGCGCCATGGAAACCCGGCTCAACGGCATCCTCATCGACCGCTTCGGCGACGATGAACCCGCTGGTTACCCAACGCTGTGCAAAGGGCGTTTCGACGTGCAGGGTGAAACCTATTACGCGCTCGAAGAACCCACCAGTCTCAACGTGCTGGAAATTCTCCCGGAGATTCTCAAGATCGGCGTGCGGGCCATCAAGGTGGAAGGTCGCCAACGCAGCCCGACCTACGTCGCCCAGGTCACCCGTACCTTGCGCGCCGCACTCGATGCCCTGCGCGACGGCAGTGAGCGGTTCCACGTGAAACCCGCGTGGCAGGCTGAACTGGCCAAAGTATCCGAAGGCAGTCAGGCGACGCTGGGTGCCTACAACCGTCCCTGGAGATAAGCGTGAAACTTTCGCTCGGCCCCCTCCTCTTTTTCTGGCCCAAGGCAGAGGTCATGGACTTTTATGCCCAAATGGCCGAAAACCCCGCACTGGACATCATTTATGTCGGCGAAGTGGTCTGTTCACGGCGCCAGCAATTGCGCACCGCCGACTGGGTCGGTCTGGCGCGCGATCTGGCCGATGCCGGCAAGGAGGTGGTGGTTTCGGCCCAGGCCCTGCTTGAATCGGAAAGCGACCTCAAGGCCTTGCGCCGCTTGATCGACGACGCTGGCTGCAAGGTGGAAGTGAATGACTTGGGTGCGGTCAACCTCGTTAACGGGCGAGATTTCGTTGCCGGCCCACACCTTAACATCTACAACGAAGCCACTCTGGCCACCTATGCCCGCTACGGCATGAAACGCTGGGTGCCGCCACTGGAGGGCACCCGCCAGGTGATCTCGGCCTTGCACCAGCAACGCCCGGCCGGCGTCGAAACCGAAGTCTTTGTCTTCGGCAAACTGCCGCTGGCTTTCTCGGCCCGTTGTTTCACCGCCCGCCATTACAACCTGAACAAGGACGACTGCCAGTTCAAATGCCTGGACCATGCGGAAGGCCTGACGCTGAAAACACGCGAAGGCCAGGATTTCCTCTGCATCAATGGCATCCAGACCATGTCGGCGCAAACCTACAACCTGCTGCACGAAATCCCGGCGATGCAGGCATTGGGCATCGACATCGTGCGCATCAGCCCCCAGGCCACGCATTTGCATGAAATCATCGCCAGCTTTGATGCGGCAAGACGAGGTGCAGACCTTGAAGCGCCGAAGAACGACTGGAGCGAAAGTGGTCTGGTCGATGGTTACTGGTTTGGCGATGCCGGCATTCGCAATCATCACGCAAGCACCCCTTGATCCCCGGAGCATGTCATGAATCCACAGTTCTCCATCCCCAAATTCCGGCTACCCGAATTCGTCGGCAAACTCGGCCGCGCGCTCCCGCAATGGCCTCACGCCATTGCGCTAGTCGCGGGCCTTAACGCGGCCCTCAAGCTGAAATTACTGCCCGAAGACGGGTTGACCGCACTCGACGAAAAACTGTTTTGCGTGCGTGTACTCGACACCGGCGGCACCGCCTGCTTCACCTATCGGGATGGCCTTTTCCGCCCCGTGTTCTCCCCGACGCGGGAGCCAGATCTCGCGTTTGCGGCCAATCTCTCGGCTTTTCTTCAGTTGCTGGCGCGCCAGGAAGACCCGGACACCCTCTTCTTCAAGCGCGAACTGGAAATCACCGGCGACACGGAACTTGGCCTCATCGTCAAGAACATGCTGGATGCGGTGGTCTGGCCCCGGCTGCCTTTTGCCCGCTCCTGAAGCGGACCCCGGCACTCACGAGGAGGACGGCCGCATCCCCGGAAACGCCGCTGCAATACTGGCCAGCACTTCATCCAGGGCCATCCCCAGCGCATCCAGAGCCGCCTGCGGTGGCGCATCCTGAGTCGCCTCACGCAAGCTGGCTTCCAGTTGCCGCGCACACTCGGCCAAGCGCTGCGCCCCAATCGTCCCGCCCGTACCCTTCAGGCTATGCGCGCGCCGTATGGCCATTTCCCGCTCACCGGATTGCAATGCGTCGATGATCCGCCCGGTTTCCCCGTCAAAGCGCAGGTAAAAATCCTGCAAGACCTTTTCGTACAAGCCCCGGCGATTCATCATGCGGCGCAGGCCATCGACGGTGTCGATACCGGCCAGCGCCGGAAAATCGGCCGGTGCGGCGTTGACCGCCAGCGGCACCGGCGCAGGCTCGGACGCCTCGGTCGGCGGCCGAGTCGGACGCCAGCGTTGCAGCACATCGACCAGTCGCTCCGGCTCGATCGGCTTGACCAGAAAATCCGTCATACCTGCCGCCATCGCCCGTTCCCGCTCCTCGGAAAAGACGTTGGCCGTCAGTGCAATGATGGGAATATCGGCGCGTACACCGCCGGCCCGGATCTGCCGGGTCGCCGCCAGGCCATCCATGACTGGCATCTGGATATCCATCAGGACCAGATCCAGTTGCTTCGCCAGCGCCTGCACCCCTTGAACCGCTGCCTCGCCATGGTCGGCGATGTAAACCGTCGCCCCCAGGGATTCGAGCAAATCGCGGATGATCAGCTGATTGGTCGGCACATCCTCGGCCACCAGAATACTCATGCCGGCCAGCGAGGTCTGCGCAGCAGGCGCGGCAATCGCCGGGAGTACGGCACCCCGCTTCAAGCGACTCAGGGTCTCACCCACTTTTTGTGCCGTCACCGGCTTTTCGAGGATGGCATCAAAGCTGGCCAGGACCGCTGGGTCTGCCGCCGATGCCGTATCCAGCGTCGTCACCAGCACGATCTTGAGCGGATAGCGCAAGGCGTCACGCAGATGCCGGGCCAGCGCCAGGCCGTCCATGCCGGGCATCAAAAAATCGGTTAACACGTAGTCCACCGGCGCCTGCGGCGCGTTCAGCAGCAGGGCGAGCGCCGCTTCGCCGGAATCAGCCGCAATCACGTCATAGCCCTGGTTTTTCAGCACGGCGGACAAGACCGTCCGCGACAATTCATGGTCGTCGACCACCAGCACGCGCCCTCGCGCCTTCGCCTCCGAGTGATCAGCCGAGACTGCGTCCAGCCAGACATCAAAACTGAAGGTGGAGCCGATGCCGGGTTCACTGTCCACCCAGATTTTGCCCCCCATCAAGGCAATCAATCGCTGGCAGATGACCAACCCCAAACCCGTCCCGCCAAAGCGCCGGGTCGTTGAACTGTCGGCCTGGGAAAAGGGCGTAAACAAACGTGCGATCTGCTCCGCCGACATGCCGATGCCCGTATCCTGCACCTTGAATTCGAGCGCCAGACGA
>JAKLLI010000095.1 GCA_023150195.1 Azonexus sp. | reverse complement strand
AAATTCCTTACAACTACACCTCGTTTTCCGATCGCGAGATCGTGATCCGCCTGCTTGGCGCCGAAAACTGGGCGATTCTTGATGAACTGCGCGGTGAGCGCGTCACCGGCCGCTCGGCCCGCATGCTCTACGAAGTGCTGGGTGACATCTGGGTCGTACAGCGCAACCCCTACCTGGAAGACGATCTGCTCGACAACCGGGAACGTCGTGAAGCGCTGGTGAACGCACTCCGGCATCGCCTGACCGAGGTCGAGAAGCGGCGTGCCGAGAGCGAGGGCGAAGACCCCGAGCGTTCGGCCAAGGTCAAGCGCCTGGTCGAGGCGGCGCAGGTGGCGGTTGATCAGTTCTCCACGCGCTTTGGTGAAACCCTCGACTTGCGGCGCAAGGTACTGAAATATCTCGGTAAACACACGCGCAAGGACAATATTGCCTTTGACGGGCTGGCGCGGGTGTCGCATGTCACCGATGCCACCGACTGGCGGGTGGAATACCCCTTCGTCGTCCTCTACCCGGACACCGAAGAAGAAATTGGCCATCTGGTGCGCGGCTGTATCGAGGCGGGGCTGACCATCATTCCGCGTGGGGGTGGTACGGGGTACACCGGCGGCGCCGTGCCGCTGACGCCTTATGCGGCGGTGATCAATACCGAAAAGCTGATTGATATCGGGCCGGTGGAAGAATTGGTGCTGGCCGGACACGAAACGCCGTATGCCACTATCCGTACCGGTGCCGGTGTGGTCACCGACCGCGTTTCGGAGGCGGCTTCTGCCGCCGGACGTGTCTTTGCCGTCGATCCGACCTCAGCCTCGGCCTCCTGTATCGGTGGCAATATCGCGATGAATGCGGGCGGCAAGAAGGCTGTGCTGTGGGGGACGGCGCTCGACAATCTGGCCTGGTGGAAGATGGTCGATCCGGATGGCAACTGGCTGGAAATCGAACGGGTCAATCACAACTACGGCAAGATTCATGAGCAGGAGAATGTCGAGTTCCGCCTGAAGCGCTTCGATCCCTCGGGGAAAAAACTGCTGGCCGAGGAAATCCTGACCATGCCCGGTGCGGCCTGCCGCAAGATCGGTCTGGGCAAGGACGTCACCGACAAGTTCCTGGGCGGCGTGCCGGGTGTGCAGAAGGAAGGGACGGACGGCATCATCGTGGCGGCCCGCTGGGTGTTGCACAAGATGCCGCCGGTAGCGCGCACGGTGTGTCTGGAGTTTTTTGGTCAGGTGCGCGAAGCGGTGCCGGCAATTGTTGAAATCACCGATTACTTCAAGCCGGGTGGCGCCGGACATGCGGCGGGGGTGCAACTGGCGGGTCTGGAGCATCTCGACGAGCGCTATGTGAAAGCCGTGGGTTATGCGACCAAGGCCAAACGTCACGGTCGGCCCAAGATGGTGTTGATTGGCGATCTGGTCGGTCATGACGAAAAGGCGGTCATGGCGGCCGCTTCCGAAGTGGTGCGCATGTGCAATCTGCGTGCTGCCGAAGGTTTTATTGCGGTCGACGCTGAAACGCGCAAGAAATTCTGGCTGGACCGTTCGCGGACGGCGGCGATTTCCCGTCATACCAACGCTTTCAAGGTCAACGAGGATGTGGTCATCCCGCTGCCGCGCATGGGCGATTACTGCGATGGCATCGAGCGCATCAACATTGAGTTGTCTACGCAGAACAAGCTGGCCCTGTGCGATGCGCTGAGTGAGTTCCTGAAAGGCGAATTGCCGCTGCATGCCGGCGATGCCAACCTCGACAAGGACGTGCTGATCGGCGATCGCCGGCAGGCGGCGCTGGATTATGTTGAGGCCGTTCGTCTGCGCTGGGCGTGGTTGCTCGAAAATCTCGATCTGCCGCTGGCCGAAGCCGAGTCGCGCTTCATGTCCTACGGCGTGGTGGCCGGTGAATTGACCAACAAGGCCGCATCGCCCCGCTTGTTCCATCGCTTGCAGGACTACTCTGTCCGGACTTCCTGGAAACAGGAACTCAAGGCCCGCCTCGCCAAGATTTTTGATGGCAGCGTCTATCGGCCAATTCTTGAGCGGATCGAGGCCATTCACAAGGATGTGCTGCGCAGCCGGGTGTTCGTGGCCTTGCACATGCATGCCGGTGACGGGAATGTGCATACCAATATTCCGGTCAACTCCGACAACTACGCCATGCTCCAAACCGCACACAAGGCGGTGGAACGGATCATGTTGCTGGCGCGCAGCCTGGATGGCGTGATTTCCGGCGAACACGGCATCGGCATCACCAAACTGGAATTCCTCACTGAAAGCGAGCTGGCGCCTTTCCGCGCCTACAAGCAGCGCGTCGATCCCGAGGGCCGTTTCAACAAGGGCAAGCTGATGCCCGGCGGCGACATGGGCAATGCCTATACGCCCTCTTTCAGCTTGCTCGGGACAGAATCCTTGATCATGGAGCAATCGGAAATCGGCAAGATTTCCGAGATGGTCAAGAACTGCCTGCGTTGCGGCAAGTGCAAGCCGGTTTGTTCGACGCACGTGCCCCGTGCCAACCTGCTCTACAGCCCGCGTAACAAGATTCTCGCCACCTCCCTGCTGGTCGAAGCCTTCCTTTACGAAGAGCAGACCCGGCGCGGTATTTCGCTCAAGCATTTCGACGAATTCAACGACGTTGCCGATCACTGCACGGTGTGTCACCGCTGCGTGAAGCCGTGTCCGGTCGACATTGATTTCGGCGATGTATCCGTGGCCATGCGCAATTTCCTGCGCAAACAGGACAAAAAGCGCTTCAGCCCCGGTACGGCGGCTGCCATGGCCTTTTTGACCGCCAAAGACCCGTCGACCGTGAAACTGATGCGGGCCGGGATGATGGAGTACGGGTTCAAGGCGCAGCGTCTGGCACACAAGGCCGCCAAAGCCTTGGGACTGGTGCAGGACACGCGCCAGCATCCGCCTGCTTCTCTGGGGGCGCCGACCATCAAGACGCAGGTGATCCATTTCCTGAATCGGCCGATGCCGGGCAATCTGCCCAAGCGAACGTCGCGCGCCTTGCTCGATATCGAGGACGACAAGGTGATTCCGGTGATCCGGAATCCCAAGGTGGCCAGCGCCGATTCTGAAGCGGTGTTCTACTTCCCGGGCTGCGGCTCGGAGCGCCTGTTCTCGCAGGTCGGTCTGGCGACCCAGGCGATGCTTTACGAAGTCGGTGCGACCACGGTGCTGCCGCCGGGGTATTTGTGCTGCGGTTACCCGCAGACCTCCGCCGGTGAAGAGGACAAGGGCCAGAAGATCACCACCGATAACCGCGTGCTCTTCCACCGGGTCGCCAATACGCTGAACTATCTCGACATCAAAACCGTGATTGTTTCATGTGGAACCTGCATGGATCAGTTGCAGAAGTACCAGTTCGAGAAGATCTTCCCGGGGTGCCGTTTGCTGGATATTCACGAATATCTGATGGAAAAAGGCGTCAAGCTGGAGGGCGCCCAGGGTACGCGCTACATGTATCACGATCCCTGCCATACGCCGATGAAGGCGTATGCCCCGCTGGCCGTGACCCAGTCGCTGATGGGTCAGGATGTCCCGCTGACGGATCGTTGCTGCGGCGATTCCGGCTCGTTTGCCTATTCGCGTCCGGATATTGCGACGCAGGTGAAATTCCGCAAGCAGCAGGAAATCGAAAAGGGCGCGGAAAAACTGCGCGCGGACGGGTTTACCGGTGACATCAAGGTGTTGACCTCCTGCCCGGCTTGCCTGCAAGGCTTGTCTCGTTATGATGAAGATGCCGGTACGCAGGCAGACTACATCGTGGTGGAAATGGCGCGGCGCCTGCTCGGAGAACAGTGGATGGCGGACTACGTCAATCAGGCCAATCAGGGTGGGATAGAGCGCGTATTGCTTTGACCCGGATCAGTGATCTTCCCCCGGCATCGACGTAAGGTGCCGGGCGTGCTGGCGGTTATAATCCCCAGCTTATCAGGGGGCTCTCGATGACTGACATGAAGTGTGTATTGTGCGAGCAGCAAGGTGGCGACGTGCTTTGGCAGTCTGCCTTGTGTCGTGTCGTCGCCGTGGATGAACCCGGTTATCCCGGTTTTTGCCGGGTGATTCTCAATGCGCACGTTCGGGAGATGAGCGATCTTGACACCGAATCGCGGGAGCGCCTGATGCGTGTGGTCTTTGGCGTGGAAACGGTGGTGCGTAGCCTGTATCAGCCTGACAAGGTCAACCTCGCCAGTCTGGGCAATGTGGTTCCGCATCTGCACTGGCATGTGATCCCCCGCTGGCAGGACGATCGCCATTTTCCCGATCCCATCTGGGCCTTGCCCAAAAGAGAGCGTTCGCCGGTGCGCCCGGCGATTCCCGAGCTCGCGCTCAGAGAGGCCTTGCGGGCGCAACTGGGTGCAGAGGAGTGTGTTGCATGAGTGATGCCCTTGAACAGCCGATGCCGATCTTTGCTGATGTCGAGACCGGGCTGGCCTATCTGGCGGAATTGAAGCTGGCGAACCCCCTGGTCGCCGAACAGCAGTTGACCTGCTTTCTGGACAGCCTGCTGGCCGAGCCGCCCGATCCCGGGGTATTGCTCCCCTTGCTGGAACAAGCGCGTGCCCCACTCTGCTTCATCGAAGAGGAAATGGCCAGACGCTACCAGAACAAGCCGGTACCGCTGACCGATGAAGAAAACGCCGCCTTCGTTCATGTGGTGGCAGCGTGGCGGAAAATGGGCAAGGCCTATGCACTTTGCGCCCGACTGGAAGAGCCGGCAACGGACAATCCCGACTACGAGGCGCTGGTTGCGACCATCCTGCATCGCTGCATTTACTACACGGGGCGGGTGATTCTTGAACACTATCCGGCGCGGCGTGAGTTGCCGCCCGGCATCTGGCTTGAGCTGCACGGCTATTACGAGTCCGCAGAGGAATGGGGCGTGGCCAGCCTGCCGGTGAGCGACATGCTGGAAAGCGATTTGCAGGCGACGCACTGCATGGCGGCCTATGTCGCGCTGTTGCTGATCGACATGGCCAATCCGTATGGCCAGAATGCCCGAAATCTGAATTTAATCCGGCGCTGGGCCAATATGTGGGCGCCCCTGGTCTCGGTCGAGCATCTGGATGACGAGCTGGTGATTCCCTCGTATATTGTCGAGTTGATGAAGGATCAGGCCTTGCACCCGGGGTCCGTAATGGAGGGGCCGAGCCGCGATGTCCGGCAACTTGATACGACCCGCCTTGGTTTGCAGATCAGCCATGTGCTCAGCCAGCTGAAAATGCGGCTGACCCCGTCGCAGTTGGGGCTCGGTGAAGATACCTCCGGGCATGTCACCCAATTGCTCGAATATCTGATGCGTCCCTGGACACAGTCAGCCTCCTTGCGTCGTTTCCGCCGTTTTCCCAGCCACGGGACTGCCCGTGTCGGTTTGGGTTTTGCCGACATGCATTACTTCGTGTCGGGCAAGGAATTCGAACAGCCGGGGGCTGCCGCGGCCTATTCGCGGGAAGAGTTCGATCAGTTATTCACTTTCCGCGATTCGGTCGAACCCGCCGGACACGCGAACAATATCCGTCCTGCTGTGGTGGTGGATCCGGAATCGTGGGCGGTCGTCAATCATTCGGCCAGCGGCTTTTGTCTTTCCCGTTCGGTGGCCGGAGAACGCTTGATGCTGGGCCAGCTCCTGGCTGTCTGCCCGCATGACGGAGAACGCTTTTTGCTGGCGCATGTCGTGTGGTTGACGGTGGATGATCAAGGGGGCTTGCTGGTCGGCCTGTCGTCCTTGCCCGGCGTGCCTGTCCCGATTGCAGTGCGTTTGCTGGCTGTTGACGGTCAGGCGGGGAGCGAGCGTTATACCCAGGCGTTCCAGATGCCTGCCTTGCCCGCGGTTGGCGAAGAGGCTTCGCTGGTCGTGCCGCAGGGCCTTTATCAGGCCAGTCGGGAACTGGAGGCCTATATTGGGGAAATGCCGTTGCGGGTGAGAATGCGCCACATCCTGCAGCGCGGGCAGGATTTTGAGCGCATCAGTTTCGCAGAAATTTAAGGCAAGTACCCGTCGCTGTTGGCGGGTTGAACGTCTTGGGAAGGATAGCAAATGGCGGGCATGAACAGCGACATCCCGGTGCCGGACGAAGTCCGGTTGCACCGCGTGTCTCGCGTCCTGGAACTGGTGTACGGCGAACAGGCGTATCGTCTGCCGGCAGAATACCTGCGGGTGTACACCCCGTCTGCCGAAGCGCGGGGCCATGCGCCGGGACAGGAAACCCTGCAGACCGGCAAGCGCGATGTAGACATCGTGGGCATCGAGCCCGTGGGGACTTATGCGTTGAAACTGGTGTTTTCCGACGGCCATGACAGCGGCCTGTATTCCTGGGACATCCTTTACAACCTGGCGGTGCATGAAGCGACGCTTTGGCAAAATTATCTCGATCAACTTCAGGCTCAGGGAGGATCGCGCGATGTCGACACCTCCGTGCGTCCTGCCGCACGCAGCTGCGGTCAACCTCATTAAGTCATGAAAAACGAACACACCCACTTTGGTTACGAAACCGTTGCCGAGCAGGAGAAGGCCCGGCGGGTTGCTGATGTCTTCGACTCGGTTGCCAGTCGCTACGACCTGATGAACGATCTGATGTCCGGTGGCATGCATCGGCTCTGGAAGGCATTCACGATTCAGCGCAGTGGCGTTCGGGAAGGAAGCCGCGTGCTGGACGTCGCCGGCGGTACGGGTGACCTCTCGCTGGCGTTTGCCAAACGCGTGGGTAAAAGCGGCCAAGTCTGGCTGACGGACATCAACAACGCAATGCTGGCACGTGGTCGGGATCGCCTGACCGATCTCGGTTACATGCTGCCGGTAGCCCAATGTGACGCCGAGAAACTGCCCTTCCCCGACGACTGGTTCGACTGCGTGACCGTCGCCTTTGGCTTGCGCAACATGACCCATAAGGATACGGCGCTGGCGGAAATGCGGCGCGTGCTGCGTCCCGGCGGTCGTTTGCTGGTGCTCGAGTTTTCAAAAATCTGGAAGCCGCTGGCGCCGGTCTACGATTTTTATTCCTTCCAGGTGATTCCCCGTG
>JAKLLI010000094.1 GCA_023150195.1 Azonexus sp. | reverse complement strand
ATTTCGCGCAACTCGGTAAACAGGCTGTTGCCGAAACGCAGGCAGCCGTAGAGGGCCAGCAGGAGGGCGGGCAGGGCCAGCGGGAGGGCGCTCGGGGACAGCCCGTCGATCATTTCCTTGAAGATGAGCGGGACGCCGACATTCGCCAGTTTGGCCGCAACCAAACAGGCCAGGGCCGCAAGGACCCGTATCCGGTATTGCCAGAGATAGGGGAAAAGCAGGCGCACTGTTTGCCAGGCATGCATTTCCGGCATGGGCTGGCCGGCGGGCGGACGAGGGGGGCGTGAGGAATGGCGCATCTTGGGCATCGCAACAGGGAAGCCGGGAGTATATGAAAAGCCGGCACTTTCCGGGACAATCGCCCTTCGTTTTGAAGGAGTGTTTCCCGTGAATGAAGCCCTGACCTGCTTGCCCAACAAACAGCCTGCCCTGCGGGTCATGCCCATGCCGGCCGATCTGAACCAGAACGGTGATGTCTTTGGGGGCTGGGTCATGGCCCAGGTTGACGTGGCGGGGGCGATCCCGGCCATGCGCCGGGCGCGCGGTCGGGTGGCAACGGTGTCGGTGAATTCCTTCCAGTTCCGGCAACCGGTGTCGGTAGGCGACATCGTGAGCCTCTATGCCGAGATTATTCGGGTGGGGCGCACCTCGATGACGGTGCGCGTGGAAGTGTTTGCCGAGCGGAATTACGCTGATCCTGTCGTGGTAAGGGTGACAGAAGCCGAACTGACGTATGTGGCGATCGATGCCAACGGCGGTAAACGACCGATTCCGGACGAAAATTAGCGTAAATTTGGAATAAAATCCGCCAATTAAAATTCTGCGCGCCCAAGGGGGGCTTCAATGAAAACACGGGTACTGCGTTCCATGCCGGCGATGCTGCTGGCGGCTTATTCCAATTTTGCTGCCGCCGGGGCGTTCCAGCTTTGGGAGCAGAACGCCAGCGGTCTGGGCACGGCTTACGCCGGATCGGCCGCCATCGCCGACAACGCCAGTACCGTGTTCTTCAATCCGGCCGGCATGAGCCAGTTGCAAGGATTTCAGTTTTCTGCCGGTGTGGCTGCGGTCGGTCCCAGCTATACCTTCCATGATCAGGGTTCCACCATCAACGGCGTGCCCAATGCCGGGACCGATGGGGGGGATGCGGGTGGCTGGAAAGCCGTGCCCAACATGCACATGACCTGGGCGGCCACGCCGGATATCGCGCTGGGGCTGGGCATCAGTTCGCCCTTTGGTCTGGCGACCGAATACGATCCCGAGTGGATCGGCCGCATGCATGCGGTGAAGTCGGAAATCCGCACGATCAACGTCAATCCCTCCATCGCTTACAAGGTGAACGAGAAATTCTCCCTGGGGTTTGGCCTGAATTACCAGACCCTCAAGGGGGAATTGACTGGTTCTGTCGGTCCGGTGGGCGTCAATTCGCGCCTGGTGGGCGATGATGCGTCCTGGGGCTGGAACGCCGGCGTGCTCTACAAACCCTCCGAAGCCATGCGTGTGGGCTTCTCCTATCGCTCGGCCGTCAAGCACACGCTGGAAGGCGAAGCCTCCAGTCCGCTGGGCGCGCAGCCGGTGCGGGCCGACATCAAACTGCCGGATACCTTCATCCTGTCGGTCTGGCAGCAGGTTTCCGATCGCTGGGAAGCCATGGGCGACCTCTCCTATACCCGCTGGGAAAGCCTGCAGTCGCTGGAAGTCTTTAACCGCAACAGCGGTGCCTTCGTCAGTCGTGAGGAATTCAACTACAGCAATGCCTGGCGTCTGGCCTGGGGCGCCGCCTACAAGGCCAACGAACGGATGAAACTGAAGTTCGGCATCGCCTATGACCGTAGCCCCATTGCCGATGGCGACCGGCGCGCCCGCGTGCCGGACAACAATCGCCTGTGGCTGACACTGGGCGGTCAATGGGATGCGGGTCGTCAAGGCAAGGTCGATGTCGGCTACGCCTATCTGTATGTGAAGAATGCCAGCATCAACCAGACCAAAACTGTGGGTTTGACCACTTCCGTGCTGAATGGCGAATACGATGCCAGCGCCCACATTCTGGGTGTTCAGTACTCTGTGGGTTTCTAAGCCTTCGTGATCGGAACCAGTTTGCCGACCGTGGAGATTGCCGGTGTGACCCTGGGGTTGCGCGAGGGCATTTTTGTGGTGGTCGGGCTGGTTGCCGTCTACATGGCGCTGGTGCTTTGGCGTATGCGCCGACTATTGGGGCGCGACGATGCACCCCCGCCGACGCCGGAGCGCACGGATGTGCCGTCGCCGCGTATCGATACGACGGACGATGAGCCGGTTCTTGAAGATGTGGATGACACGCCGGCGCCTGTGCCCCCTGTCGCCATAGACGCTACACAGGATAGGCAGCCGGCCCAATGGTCGGAGGATCTGGTGATCCTGCGCGAGGAAGTGGATATGTTGCGCAGCGAACTGGCTGCCCTGCGTGAAGACATGCACCAGGAGCTGGCGCACCTGCGCGCCAGCCAGACGGTTTCTCCGATCTACGGCGATGCGATGCAAATGGCCAGCGCCGGTTACGATGCGGCGATGATTGCGGAGCGCTGCGGCATCGCGCGGGCCGAGGCAGAACTGGTAGTGGCATTGACCAAGAGCGAATTGCAATGACAAGCAGCACAGACGACAACGCGGATAGCGGTACGGACGATAGCGGTGAACTGCGTGCCCGGCTGATCAAGCGCCTGGTGGTCGCGGGCGGGCTGGTCGCCATTCTGCTGGGGGCGCTTGCCCTGTTTGACCAGTGGTCGCAGCCTGCGGAAGTAGCCGAGTTGCCGATTTATCGGGAGCCGGTGCCCGTGGCGCCGAAGAAGTTGCAGACCCTGCCCGTCGAGATCGCTGCCGAGTCTGCTGCGCCAGCGGGCGATGCCAAAGCCTCCGCGGAATCCGGTGAGTCGGCCGCGTCCGACGCCACGGCAGCGCAGCCGGCTGATTCGACGCAAGCGCCAGTTTTGCCACCGCCCGAGGTGGCGGCCGTCCCGGCGAGTGAGCCGGGCGAATCGCCGCGCTTGCCACGCAAACCCGCACCGATTCGGGTGCTGTCTACGCCGATTGAAAAGCCGGTCGCTGCGGCCCCGGTGATGAAAACACCCGCCGAACCCGAGTTGACCGCATCTCCCCCGATGGTCCCCGAACAAGCCAGCGCTCGCCTGCAGCCGCTGGCGGCACGTAAACCGCTGCCGCCCAATGCGCCGGAGGCCGAATCGCCGCCCGCCCTGGCGCCTCAGCCTGCCTTGCGTCCTTTCTCGGGCTTCCTGCTGCAGGCCGGGATTTTCAGCAGCGTTCAGCGGGCCGAAGAATTGCACGCAAGGCTGACCATCAGCGGCGTGCCATCGACTGTTGAAACCCGGGTTCAGGTCGGGCCGTTCAAGACCCGTCAGGAAGCCGAAGCAGCGCAGGCCAAGTTGCGGGAACTCGGCGTCGAGAGCATTTTGCTGCCGCCCAAAGGCAAGCGTTAAGCGGGTTTCTGCAGGCGTTTGCTGAAGACGCGCATTTCCTTGGCGGCCTGAATGTCGCCACGGGCTTCAGCCACCGAAATGCCCTGCTCGTAGGCGTTGAACGCAGCCGCCGTAGCGCCGTTTTCGGCCAGTGCTTTGCCTAGCGCTTTCCAGGCCGCCGAATAGCCGGGGTCAAGATTCACTGCTTGGCGAAAGGCGTTTGCGGCTTCCCGCGGTGCCCCGGCCTTGAGATATTCGTTGCCGATTGAGAAACGCAGCAGGGCGCCATCGCGCGGGCCGCCGACCATTTTTTCCAGGGATTCAATACGCGGGTTCATCTAAAATTGCCACTTTGAAAATCGTTACAGGAAAGCTTGTCATGGCCAAAACCATCATTGCCACACCGAACGCGCCGGCAGCGATCGGCACCTATTCCCAGGCCGTCAAGGTGGGCGATACCGTTTATCTGTCCGGCCAGATCGGTCTCGATCCGGCGACCATGCAAATGGTAGACGGCATTGATGCGCAAATCGTTCGCGTCTTTGAAAATCTCAAGGCAGTGGCTGACGCGGCGGGTGGCTCGCTGGCCGATGTGGTCAAGCTCAATGTGTTTCTGACGGATCTGGCCAATTTTGCCAAGGTCAACGAAACCATGGCGCGCTATTTCAGCGAGCCTTTCCCCGCCCGCGCTGCCGTCGGCGTCAAAGAGCTGCCGCGGGGCGCGCTGGTCGAGGCCGACGCGGTGATGTTCATCGGCGGATGACCGCAACGGGGCAAGCCGCCGGCCCCGCGGAGCCCATCCGGGCGCCGGAGGCTTTGCGCAAGAAACTGGCAAAAATCGGCCTCCACTGCGAGGCCGATTTGCTGGTGCATCTGCCCCTGCGCTACGAGGACGAAACCCGGATTACCCCGGTGGCAGCGGCCCCGTGGGGCGAAGCGGTGCAGGTCGAGGTGGTGGTCACGCATTGCGAGGTGCAGTTCCGGCCGCGTCGGCAGATGGTGGTGAAGGCCGTCGATGACAGTGGCGAACTGACGCTGCGCTTTTTCAGCTTTTATCCCAGTCAGCAGGCAGCATTGTCCGAGGGCTCACGCATTCGCGCCTTCGGGGAAGTGCGAGGCGGTTTTTTCGGGGCGGAAATGGTGCATCCCCGCTTTCGCAAGATCGCCGAGGGCGATCCGCTGCCTACGGAAATGACGCCCGTGTACCCGTCGACCGCAGGCGTCGCGAATTCCGCCTTGCAAAAATTGATCGGTAAGGCGCTGGTCGGTGCGGATCTGGCCGACACCCTGCCAGAGGACATCCGCCAGCGTCTCAAGTTGCCCGGCTTGGCGCGCAGCCTGCACTTTTTGCATCGCCCCCCGCCGGGGACGGATGTCGATACCCTGCACGCGCGAAATCATCCGGCGTGGCGCCGGGTCAAGTTTGACGAAGTCCTGGCGCAGCAGTTGTCCCTGCGTCGCGCCTATCTGGCTCGGCGTGAGCAAGGGGCGCCGGTGCTGATTGCCCGCGATGATCTGGGCGCGCGATTACTCGACAATCTGCCGTTCGGACTGACCGGCGCGCAACTCCGGGCAATGGCCGAAATTGCCGGCGATCTGGCGCAGCCCTATCCCATGCAGCGGCTGCTGCAAGGCGATGTCGGTGCCGGCAAAACCATCGTGGCGGCACTGGCGGCCTGCCAGGCTATCTCGGCGGGCTGGCAGGCCGCCTTCATGGCACCCACCGAAATTCTTGCCGAACAGCACTATCTGAAATTACGGGACTGGCTGGCACCGCTCGGTGTACGCGTGGCCTGGCTATCCGGCAGCCTGAAAGCGAAGGCCAAGCGCGAACAGATCGCGGCAGCAGCGGCCGATGCGCAACTCGTGGTTGGCACGCACGCACTGATCCAGGACGGCGTGGACTTCGCCCGGCTGGGGCTGGCCATCGTCGATGAACAGCACCGTTTTGGTGTTGCCCAACGCCTCGCGCTGCGCAAAAAAGGCAACAACCCCCATCAATTGATGATGTCGGCGACCCCGATTCCGCGCACGCTGGCCATGAGTTATTACGCGGATCTGGATGTGACCGTGCTTGACGAACTGCCGCCAGGCCGAACGCCGATCAAGACGCGCCTGGTGGCCGACACGCGCCGTGCGGATGTGGTTGGCTTCGTCCGCAAGCTGGTGGATGAAGGGCGGCAGGCTTATTGGGTGTGCCCCCTGATCGAAGAATCCGAGGCCCTGCAACTGCAAACGGCGCAGGAAACCTACGAACAGCTTTTACTCGATTTGCCGGCGTTGACCGTAGGGCTGGTGCACGGCCGTCTGAAGGCCGACGAAAAGCAGGCGGTGATGGCCGCGTTTGCGGCGGGCGAAATTGATGTGCTGGTGGCGACCACCGTGATCGAAGTGGGCGTGGATGTGCCCAACGCCAGCCTGATGGTGATCGAGCATGCCGAGCGCTTTGGTCTGTCGCAGCTTCACCAGTTACGGGGCCGGGTCGGGCGTGGACCGTACGAATCCAGCTGCGTGCTGATTTATGCCGGACCGCTGGGTGAAATCGCCCGCCAGCGGCTCAAAATCATTTACGAACATACCGATGGCTTTGAAATTGCCCGGCAGGATTTGCAGATTCGCGGTCCCGGCGAGTTCGTGGGTAGCCGGCAAAGCGGGGTGCCGCTCTTGCGTTACGCCGATCTGGAGCTGGATGCCGATCTGGTCGAGATGGCGCGGCAGGTGGCTGAGGAAATGCTGACAGAACATCTGCCGCTGGCGGAGAAACACCTGCAACGCTGGCTCGGCTCGCGGGAAGAACTGCTCAAGTCCTGAACCAGTCCTCGATCAGGGCCGCCACCTGTTCGGGCTGATCGTGGTGCATCATGTGGTCGGCCTGATCGATCCACACTTCCTCGACGTCGGCAAAGCAGGCGCGACGTGCCTCCCAGTCGCCGGGGCGGGCGGCATAGTCGCGCACCACCCAGGATTGGCGGGCCGCGACCCAAAGTACAGGGCAACGGACTTCCCGCCAGATGGCCATCGACTCCTCAAGCCGGAACAAATAGGGCGACATGGCCTTGTGCCAGGGGTCGCCATTCCAGATGATGCCGTGGCGACGTTCGCCGCTTTTGCTGCTCCCCTCACCCAGTCGTGCCATGTGGCGGGAGAGGAATTCGGCCCGTTCAGGGGTGAGGAAGGGGTCGCTTTTCAGCAAGCGGCGTGCGAAGGCGGCACGATCCGGATACACGTGCATGCGCGGCGGATTGCGTAACTCACCCAGCCATTGCCGGTAGCGGGCCGGGGCCATGTCCGGCGTGGTGGGCGCAATGCCGAAGCCTTCCAGGCTGATCAGCTTTTCCACCCGTTCCGGGCGTAGACCGGCGTAAAGACAGGCGAGGATGCCGCCCATGCTGTGTCCGGCAAGGCGAACGGGGCCGCTGGGGGCGTAATGATCGAGAATGGCTTCCATGTCGCCAATGTGCTCGGCGAAGAAGTAGGGGCGGTTCAGCCAGCTTGAGTGCCCGAAACCGCGCCAGTCCGGGGCTACGATGTTCCAGTTTTCCTGCAGGGCATCGACCACGAATTGCCATGAAGCCGAGACATCCATCCAGCCGTGCAGCAAAAACAGCGTGGG
>JAKLLI010000093.1 GCA_023150195.1 Azonexus sp. | reverse complement strand
CTCGGCATGGAAGTCATCGGCACCGGTTACGAATTCGCCCACAACGACGACTACGACCGCACGATCAAGGAAATGGGTGATGCCACCCTGCTCTACGACGACGTCACCGGTTTCGAACTGGAAGAGTTCGTCAAGCGCCTGAAGCCCGACATGGTCGGCTCCGGGATCAAGGAAAAGTACATTTTCCAGAAGATGGGCATCCCGCTGCGCCAGATGCACTCCTGGGATTACTCCGGCCCCTACCACGGTTACGACGGTTTCGCGATCTTCGCCCGTGACATGGACATCGCCCTCTCCAATCCGACGTTCAAGAACCTGACGCCGCCCTGGAAGAAGGTTGAAGCCGAAGAAGTCAAGAAAGCCGCCTGAGGCACTCTTAAACCTGATGCCGGCCGCCGCGGATGAGCGGCGTCGGCAAGGAGATCGCAATGCAAACCGCAGACAACATCAAGCCCTGTTACCCGCTGTTCCGCGACGATGACTACAAGAAGAACCTGGCCGAGAAGCGCGTCCAGTTCGAAGAAGGTCATGGTCCGGACAAGGTCTTCGAAACCTTCATGTGGACGACGACCCAGGAATATCAGGAACTCAACTTCAAGCGCGAAGCCCTGACCGTTGATCCGGCCAAGGCCTGCCAGCCGCTCGGCGCCGTTCTCTGCGCCTCCGGCTTCCACAAGACCCTGCCCTATGTGCATGGTTCGCAAGGTTGTGTCGCCTACTTCCGCACCTACTTCAACCGTCACTTCAAGGAACCGTGCTCCTGCGTGTCCGATTCCATGACGGAAGATGCCGCCGTGTTCGGTGGTCAGAAGAACATGTTCGACGGCCTGGAAAACGCCAAGGCCATCTACAAGCCGGACATGATCGCCGTTTCCACGACCTGCATGGCCGAAGTTATCGGTGACGACCTCAACGCCTTCATCAACAACTCGAAGAAGGCCGGTCATATCCCTGATGACTACCCGGTGCCCTTCGCCCACACCCCGTCCTTCGTCGGCTCGCACACCACCGGCTGGGACAACATGGAAGAAGGCGTCCTCCGCTACTTCACGCTGAACAGCATGGAAGGCAAGGTTGTCGGTTCGAACAAGAAGGTCAACATCGTTCCCGGCTTCGAAACCTATCTCGGCAACTATCGCGTCATCAAGCGCATGCTGACCGAAATGGGCGTGGGTTACACCTACCTGTCCGATCCTTCCGAAGTGTTCGACACCCCGGCTGACGGCGAATTCCGCATGTACGCCGGTGGCACGACGATGGACGAAGTCAAGGATGCGCCGAACGCCATCACCACCCTGCTGCTGCAACCGGCCCAACTGGAAAAGACGAAGAAATTCGTTGAGAACACCTGGAATCACGACATCCCGAAACTCAATATCCCGATGGGTGTGGAGTGGACCGATGAATTCCTGATGAAGGTGTCCGAAGTCACCGGCCAGCCGATCCCGGCTTCGCTGGAACTGGAACGTGGCCGCTGCATGGATCTCGTGTCCGACAGCCACGCCTGGCTGCACGGCAAGAAGTTCGCCCTCTACGGCGACCCGGACTTCGTCATGGGCATGGTCAAGATCCTGCTCGAAGTCGGTGCCGAGCCGACCCACATCCTGTCCCACAACGCCAACAAGCGCTGGGGCAAGGCTGTCGAGAAGCTGCTCGCCTCCAGCCCCTTCGGCGTCAATGGCAAGGTCTATGTCGGCAACGACCTGTGGCACATGCGCAGCCTGTGCTTCACGGACAAGCCGGACTTCCTGATCGGCAACTCCTACGGCAAGTACATCCAGCGTGACACGCGCTACAAGGGTGAAGAGTTCGAAGTGCCGCTGATCCGCATCGGCTTCCCGATCTTCGACCGTCACCACATGCACCGCGCGACCACCCTGGGCTACGAAGGCATGATGTCCGTGGTCACCCAACTGACGAACGCTGTCCTTGAGCAACTCGACAAGGAAACGATCGGCATGGGCACCACCGACTACAACTTCGACCTGGTTCGCTAAACCGGAATACCGGCGGCGTCTTCGGACGTCGCCGGTCCTGCAGGAGTGACAAATGGCCAACATCATGATCCAGCAAGGCCCCAGCGGCGGGCTGGTTTTTTACCTTCCGAAGCGGGATCTGGAAGCGTCCATCGAATCCATCGAATTCGATACCCCGGAAAAATGGGGCGGCGAACTGAAACTGGATAACGGCGGCACGTACTACATTGACCCCATCGCCAAACCGCCACGCCTGCCCATTTCCCTGCGTGCAAAGCGCCTCGGCGCTGCTGAAGACTAAGGAGAGCATCATGGCAATGAAAATCGACCCCGACATGTGCACCGCCTGTGGCGACTGCAAACCGGTCTGCCCGACCGGTGCCATCAGTTCCGGCAAGATCTTTTACAAGATTTCCGCCTCGACCTGTACGGAATGCGACGGTCACGCAGACTCGCCCCTGTGCGTGGATGCCTGCCCGTCAAGCTGCATCAGCCCGGCCTGAGCCTTGAGCCGAACGCCGGCCCGGCCTGTCGCGCCGGCGTTCCACTGAAGCCTCTCTCTGGAGCCCCATCATGTCCGAATCTCCCATTGCCTCCCGTGAAGCTGCCTTGCGTATTGCGCTGGCGGCACGCGCCCTCAACGGTCTGGACGTCAAGGCCTTTGTCGGCGCCCTGCTCGACAAACTGGAAGCGCCGCTCTCCGAAGGCAAACTGGCCAAGCTGACCGTGGAAGACCTCCGCGTGCTGCTGGCCGGCGACTTTGCCGAACAAGGCTGCCATGTCGGCGTCGATGGCGAAGCGCTCAAGGAAGCGGTCCGCCTGCTCTGGGGAGAGGGTCTGGAAAACCAGGATTTTCCTGCGGTCGCCCCGTATACCGAGGGCGAAATGCCCGGTTCCATCCGCGTCGCCGTTGCGGCCAACCGGGGTGAAAATCTCGATGGTCACTTCGGCTCCTGCGACCGTTTCCTGATTTATCAGGTCGGGCAGGAAGCGATTCGCCTGATCGGCGTGCGCAGCACGGCGGAAGCCGATGCCGAGGAAGACAAGAATGCCGCCCGCTCTGCGCTGATCAACGATTGCCAGATTGTTTACGTGCAATCGATCGGTGGCCCGGCCGCCGCCAAGGTCGTCCGTGCCGGTGTGCACCCGGTCAAAAAACCGGAAGGCGGCGCCATTCGCGAAGTGCTGGTGGAACTGCAAGGCCGCCTGTCCAGCCCGCCGCCCTGGCTGGCCCAGATCATGGGCGTTCCGGCTGCCTCGCTGGCCCGTTTTGAAGAAGGTCTGGAAACCGGGGAGCCTGCCTGATGACCCCGGAACGCCTTGCCGAAGTCGCCGCTGCGGTGGCGCACGACGCCAGCGCGGCCAGCCTGCGTCCAGTCTTTCCCGACCTGCACTTCACCGAATGCAGCGAGGATGACGTCTCGCCCCGCTACAAGCCGGCCTTGTCACTGGCCGACTACGATCTCTACCTCATCAGCGGCGCCAGCGGCCATTGCCTGGAATTGACCAACGCCCTGAATAGCGCCACCGGCATCCTGATTGCCGCCAAGGTCGATGACGAGTGAAGCCCATATCGGCGAAGCCGGCGTTGGCAAACTGGGCCTGTGCTCGGCCTGCAGTTTCTATCCGGACTTCCTGAACACCGGACGCTGCACGCCGGGCGATGCCTGCATCCGCGCGCACAGCGGGCGTCAGATCGACCGCTTTTTGCGCCGCAACCCCACGCTGGCGGTCGACTATCTCGGCGACCTGTTCTGGGAACGCCGCGCGATTGCGGCCCGCTATGCGCCGGTCGACACCATTTTTCGCCTGAAATCGGACCCGGACGAAGTCGTTCGGCGCGTGGTCGCCATGCGCCTCCCCGTGGATCTGCTCGAAACCATGGTGCGCGACCCCGACCGGGAAGTGCGCCTGTCCGTTGCCTCCCGGCTGCCGGAAAACGAGTTGCATCGCCTGTTGACCGATACCGACTACCTGATTCGTGCCACCGTCGCCCGCCGCTTGCCGCATGGCCAACTCACCCGTCTGATCAAGGATGAGGAACGCGAAGTGCGCAAGGTGGTTGCCTCCCGCCTGCCCCCCTTCGCGCTGCACCTGCTGGCGGATGACCCGGAGCCGGAAGTGCGGGCGATTGTGGCCGAAAGAGCCCTGCCCGAACTGGCCATCCGCTTTTTGAACGATGGCGAATGGTGGGTGCGTCTTGCCGCAGTGGGCAACGCGCCCGCTGAGTGCCTCGCGCCCCTGGTCAATGACCCGGAAATTGAAGTCCGCGATGCGGTCAATGCCCGCCTCGCAGAAACCCGAAACGCCTGAACCGAGGAACGTTCATGAAAAGCACCCAGGCCTGGATGGAGTATTGCAAATCACTGGCGCCGGCCATTGTGGAAACCTGCGCCAAAACCGCCGTCAGCGCCGGCCCGGTCGCGCTGGTCAAGGCCCTGGGGGCGGCCATTCCGGAATGGCGATTCCGCCATGTGCTGGTGCGCAGCGGCTGGTATCGGCTCGGTGGGATCGTCAATGCGCAAGGTGAGCGCTTTGCCGACAGTCTGGAACAGTGGGTGGAACACGAACTCGATGCCCGCGATGGCGACATCGCCCATCTCGCCGAAGATTTTGCCGACCAAACCCTCTACGCCACCCGACTGGTGGGGCAAACCCATTATCTCGTCGCCTCGGCCGGCGATGGCGCCGCCGATTTCCTGCAACTGGAAATCGAAGATTTGCAGGAAATGCGCGTGCACGCGCTATTCGCCAATCACCCGGGCAGCATTGAAGAACTGGTGGACCCGCGTGTTGGCCCGGAAAAAATGCAGCCCATCGGTTTGCCTACCTATGCTTGGCGACGCCTGCAACACATGGGCGCCTTCCTGGAACGCATGCGGGTCCAGAAACCGGAACCCGCCGGCATTCATCGCATGCTTGCGGATTGGGCCGCCTCCAGCGCCGGCAACACCACCGATTTTTCCAACCATTGGGTCATTGCCACCCGCGAACATCTTGACCGCTACCAGCAACCCGTGTTCCGCGCCCAGCCGATTGCCACGCTGGCCGGCGAACCACCGGAATTCGAAGCGGAAACCGGCACCAGCGAACTCAAACTGCACGATGCCCTCGTCCAGTTCGACCGCCATGTCGGGTATCCCATGGCCTGGTATTTCCACATGCTCACCACCCGTGCCGTGCCGCACTGGGTCGCCCAGACCGCCATCGAAGACGCGCTGGCCGGCTTCGCCTATCTACCGCAACGCGATGTCGACGTGATCCGAAACTGGCTGCACCGCCCGTATTCCCTGTAATCGCAGGATTTCCAGGGGGTTTGACGGCGATTTGCTGCGAAATTGGCGTTCGTGAGCACTGAAACAGATCAACTTGACTGACTCAAATCGATCCAATCCGTCCATTCGCCGTTCGGGAGTTCCATCGTCTTCGTCGCACCAGATTTTGTGCTGCGCTGGCGTCATGTCCCGTGACTCAGCCGATGGCCTGTTCGACGAGGGCGTCGGCGAGGTGGAGCTGAGTGGTTTGGGCATCGTTGAGGTGGGACTTGAGCTGGTCGCAGAGCGCCATCAGTTCGTCGACTTTGGTGACGATGCGGTACTGCTCGGCGAGTGGCGGAAGCGCAACAGCCAACGACTGAATTTGAAGTCGAGAGACATTTTTCATTGAGCTGCTGGTTCCACCTGCAACACGCAGATAATACTTACGCGAACCAGCGCTGTTATTGAACAACGACAAGTATGCTGCGCAGACCTCTTTGCTAAAACTGAAACGGATGATCTTGTCGCTCATCATCAACCTCGGGGGAGCGTCATTCTGAACAACGACTGAGCGAGCAACCAACTCAGCTGTATTAGCTCGAGATATGAGGAAGTCCCCCGGTTTCACTTCGCAATCCGGAACTGCATCGAGATTGGCAGGCAGCGCCTTGTTCTCTGCCGGGTTGAATACCCCCCAAGTTACCGCACTAACTTTGAGTACCCCCCAACAACTACCGACGCGAGGCACCTCTTCGCACTTTGGGCTCCAACCGGCCTCCGAATGAAGCGATACGTTTTCCAGTCGGCACCACGCCCAACCCAAAGGCAGCGAAAATAAAGTTTCATCTTCACCAACGAGTGGCAGCGGTTTCTCCTTCTTGATCCTGCCTTCCTTCGCCAGCTTTGCCTTCTCGGCGGCGATCTTCTTGAGCAGTTCGCTGGCTGGTTCGTCGTTCGGGTCTTGCGGGACGAGTTTGCCCATCACCGCCAGTTGCAGGAGGGTTTGTTTGAGCTGGGCTATGCTCTCTTCGGTGGTGAACAGCGTGTCGAAGTGGCTGGCGATGCGCTGCCAGGCGCTGACGAATTGCGCGTGATCGGCGGCACTGGTCAGCGCGCTCAGCAAGGTTTCCACCAGCGATTGATGTGCGCCGAGGCTGGCGTCGGTTTGTTGCTCAAGCTGGTCGCACAGCGCCATCAGTTCCTCGACTTTGGCGACGATGCGGTGTTGTTCTGCCGTTGGCGGGAGCGGAATCAGTCCACTGAAGAATTGCCGGTCGTTGATCGCTGGATATGCGATTCCTGTTTGAACACTTTCAACGTATGCAACAAAAGACGGGGACCGTAAATAGCGGTACACGTAGCCGCTAACAACACCCTCAAATGGATGGACTACAGCGAAGGCAGTACTGGCAATTGGCTCCGGATCAAAATCTTTTTGCACTATCGCGACGTTGAGAAGATATGGCCTGACTGTGGAATAGATGACCGTCCCACGGCTCACGAGCTTTCTAGCCCTCGATGGCGCGTCTTCAGCCCTAAGGGTCGCGGGACAATCAATCAACCCGAGCCTGTTATCGATGGAACCCACATCGATGTAGGTGAAATCTGCGTCGGGTGTCTTTTGTCCAAAGTCATAGCCAATATCAGCAATCCTGGCCCACTTCCAACCATGGGGCACAACAAAGGGCGCTGAGCCTGTCAGAAATTTTGTGTGTGAGGCATAACATGTCAGTAAGGAGCATGTATGCCAATCAAGACGCGCAGGAAGAAACAGGTGCCGGCGCTGCCGAGCATTCCCAAAGAACTCATTGATCAGATGGTCAGTGGCCCG
>JAKLLI010000092.1:4515-11685 GCA_023150195.1 Azonexus sp. | reverse complement strand
AGTTCCACGTCATCCTTTTCCAGACGAAGGCCAACCTTGCCTTCGTTGCAGCCCAACAAGAGCCCCTGGAAATTACGACGATTATTCTGAGGAATCCGCAGCTTGATCTGGATATCCTGACCCGCAAAGCGCTCAAAATCCGCCGCCTTCTTGACCACACGATCCATGCCAGGCGAAGAGACTTCCAGCCGGTCATAGTCGATATTTTCGACCTCGAAAACGCGCGTCAGCTGATTCGAGACCTTGGCGCAATCCTCGACATCGATCCCGCCGTCCCGACCCGGCGCATCAATAAAAATGCGAATCGTCCGGCCACGCGGCGACATTTCGACATCGACCAGCTCATAGCCCAGGCCGACAACCGTTGTTTCAAGCAGCGAATTCAAATCCATAGCCACAAATAAAAAATGGGCGAAACGCCCACCTCAGAAAAATAAGATGCCCGCAAAAATTGCGGGAGGAACAAACCCGTGAATTATAACGAGTTTACGCCTCCCTAACAATCGAAATCCTCAGTACAGGACTGCTCAAGCGCCCTCAGGCCGATTCCTCACGCGGCTTACCCAGCTTGGCGACTTCCCGCATCAGGAGCTTGACCTCATTTTCATCAAGCTCCCGGCAGCGGCCGCGCTTCAACTGCGGCGGCAAGGCAAATGGCCCGTAGCGCACCCGAATCAGACGGCTGACCGTGCAGCCAACCGACTCAAACATTCGCCGAACTTCACGATTGCGACCTTCGTACAGACTGACCCGATACCAGTGATTCGCCCCTTCGCCACCGCCATCGACCAGACTGGCGAAGTTCGCCATCCCATCCTCCAGCGCAACCCCGTTGAGCAGTTGCTGCTGCGCCTCCAGGGTAACCTCCCCCAACACCCGTACCGCATATTCGCGGACCAACTCGGAACTGGGGTGCATGAGCTTGTTGGCCAGATCGCCCGAAGTCGTAAATAGCAAAAGGCCCGAGGTATTGAAATCCAGACGGCCGACGTTGATCCAGCGACCGCCGCGCATGCGAGGCAAGGCTGCAAACACGGATGGCCGACCATCCGGGTCTTCGCGGGACACGATTTCACCTTCCGGCTTGTGATACATCAACACCCGCGGCGGCCGGGAACTGCTGCCGGTAAACCGGATGTTGATCAGACGCCCCCCGATTTTCACCTTGTCGGTCGGAATCACCGATTGACCGATGGTGGCGACGACACCGTTGACGGTGACCCGCCCGGCAGCAATCCACTCCTCCATTTCACGACGGGAACCGACTCCCGCCTGTGCCAGGATTTTCTGCAATCGCTCCGGCTTGGCCTCGATCAAGGGCTTGCCATTACGCCCGATGTTGCCACGATTGGCGCGCCCGGTTTGCGGCTTGCCTTGGCGGCGACGCGGCGCCGGTGCTGCCGCCCCCGCTTCGGTCGGCGCTGCGGTATCCGGTAATTCACCCTGCGGAGGTAGCGGCTTGTTGCGGTCGACGCCACGCCGCGGTCTTTTTTCAGCCCCGGCGGGTCCTTCGTTTTCAGGCGCACGGAAAGGCGTGCGTTTATGGGTTTTCATGGTTCAGCTCCAGTGCCTGGCTGATTTGTTCAAGCGGCGGCAATTCACTGACTGCACGCAGGCCCAGATCATCCAGAAATTGTTTTGTCGTTGCAAACAGCGCCGGACGGCCCGGCGTTTCGCGATGGCCGACGACATCGATCCAGCCGCGCTCTTCCAAAGTTTTGATCACGTTGGTGTTGACCGCAACACCGCGGATTTCTTCAATATCGCCCCGTGTCACCGGTTGACGGTAGGCGATGATCGCCAGGGTTTCCAGTACCGCCCGCGAATAACGTGGCGGCTTTTCCGGGTTCAGGCGATCCAGATACGGCAAATACTCGGCGCGCGTGCGAAACCGCCACCCCGAGGCCAACTGGATCAACTCCACCGGCCGCTCCGCCCACTCCTCACGCAACTCGTCGAGCAACTTGCGCAGGGTATCCGAAGAAAAGGATGTATCAAACATCTTCTTCATTTCATGCGTGGACATCGGCGCCCGTGCGGCCAGCAAGGCGGCTTCAAGAATTTTCTTGATCTGGCTCGGTTCCACCTTGATGCACTCGGATATAAATCGGTTGAAAGGCTTCTGTTTGGGTGATTTCGATCAGTTTTTCCCGCGCCAGCTCCAGCATGGCCAGAAAATGGACCACCAACCCTGGTGCACCCATCTCCGGATCAAACAAGGTCGCGAATGGCACGAAACCGCCTTTTTCCTGAAGAACACGCAAGATGATGCCCATGTGCTCGCGCACCGACAACTCCTCGCGACTGATCTTGTGGTTGCGCTTCAATACCGCCTGCCGGACCACAGCCATCCACGCATCCCGCAAATCGTCCGCTGACACTTCAGGCAAACGCACCAGCAGGGACTTTTCGACCAGCGTTTCCACCCAGAAAAATTCGCGCTCTGCCTGCGGCAGTGCGTTGAGATGCTGGCCGGCGATTTTCATCTGCTCGTATTCCATCAGTCGCCGCACCAGTTCCGCACGCGGATCCTCTGCCTCATCCCCTTCACCCAGCTTGGGCCGGGGCAGCAGCATGCGCGACTTGATTTCGATCAGCATGGCGGCCATCACTAGATACTCGGCGGCCAATTCCAGATTGGCCACCTGCATGCTGTCGATGTAATCAAGATACTGCCGGGTGAGCGGCGCCATCGGAATATCCAGAATATCGACGTTGGCCTTGCGGATCAGGTAAAGCAGCAGATCAAGCGGCCCCTCGAAGGCGTCGAGCATGATCGACAGCGCATCCGGCGGAATATAAAGATCGAGCGGCATCTCCGCCATGGGCGCGCCGTAGATGCGCGCCACGTGGCTGGAAATCACCGGTTCAGGCAGGTCGACCGCCAGATTCATGCGTCGACCGCCCCGAGACGGTGTCGGAACGACGCGAGCGACATCAGTGGTATTCCAGCCCCATGGCCTCACGGACATCGCGCATGGTTTCGCGGGCGTACTCGCGCGCCTTTTCGCAACCGTCGGCGATCACGTTCTTCACCAGCGTCGGATCATCGAGATATTGCTGTGCACGCTCACGCATCGGCGCCTGCTCGCGCAGGATGCCGTCGATCACCGGCTGCTTGCATTCGATGCAACCGATGCCCGCCGTCTTGCAACCCTGTTGTACCCACTCGCGGGTGGAGTCGTCGGAATACACCTGATGCAACTGCCACACCGGGCAGCGGGCCGGGTCGCCCGGATCGGTGCGACGCATGCGCTGAGTGTCCGTGGGCATGCTCTTGACCTTTTTGGCGACTGATTCTTCGGATTCACGCAAGGTAATCGTATTGGCGTAAGACTTGGACATTTTCTGTCCATCCAGCCCCGGCATGCGCGAGGCTTCGGTCAGCAAGGCACCCGGCTCGGCCAGAATCATCTTGCTGCTGCCTTCGAGGAAACCAAACAGGCGCTCACGGTCAACCACCGACAAATGCTGAATTTCGTCGAGCACCGCATGCGCCTGATCCAAGGCATCGCGGTCGCCTTCCTGCTGATAACGGGTACGCAGTTCTTCGTACAGACGGGCCTTTTTGCCGCCCAGCTTCTTCACGGCTTCGCGCGCCTTGTCTTCGAAGCCCGGCTCACGACCGTAAAGATGATTAAAACGGCGGGCAATTTCCCGTGAGAACTCGATATGCGGCACCTGATCTTCACCTACCGGCACCTTGTCAGCCCGATAAATCAGGATATCGGCAGCCTGCAGCAAGGGGTAACCGAGGAAACCGTAGGTCGAGAGATCCTTGTTGGAGAGCTTTTCCTGCTGATCCTTGTAGGTCGGCACGCGCTCCAGCCAGCCCAGCGGCGTCATCATCGACAGGAGCAAATGCAATTCGGCATGCTCCGGCACCTTGGATTGAATGAACAAGGTGGCCTGATTGGGATCCACGCCGGCGGCCAGCCAGTCAATGACCATATCCCAGGTCGCTTTTTCGATGTTTTGCGGATTATCGTAATTGGTCGTCAGCGCATGCCAGTCGGCCACGAAAAAAAGACAGGGATATTCATGCTGAAGCTGAACCCAGTTCTTCAGGACCCCGTGGTAATGGCCAAGATGCAAGGCGCCCGTGGGGCGCATGCCGGAAAGGACACGTTCTGCGTACATAGTTTTTCTAATAAAGACCGAAAAGGGTTTCGATGGCCCCGGCCGCAAGCGCGACCAGCGGATTCATGATCAGACTGAGGATACCGGTGAACAGCAGGATCAACAAAATGGGAAAGCCCCAGCGCTCCAGCCGCGAGAACGGCAGCGCAAGCCGGTAGGGCAACAAACTCACCGCAATGCGGCCACCATCCAGCGGTGGCAAGGGCAACAAATTCAGCACCATCAACACGCAATTGATGATGATGCCGATCTTGCTCATCTCAGACAGCGGCAGCGTGAATTGATTGGCCGGGATCTCCCACGCCAGCTTGAGAAAAGCGGCCCAGACCAGTGCCATGAACAGATTGGCCAAGGGACCGGCAGCCGCCACCCACAACATGTCGCGCTTGGGATTTCGCAAATGCGCAAAGTTGACCGGGACCGGCTTGGCATAACCGAACAGGAAAGTCCCCGCAGAAAACAACAAAATCGCCAAGGGAATCAGGATGGTTCCTACCGGATCCACGTGACGCAGCGGATTAAGACTGACCCGCCCCAGCATCCACGCCGTGTTATCACCGAAATAGCGCGCCGCATAGCCATGCGCGGCTTCATGCAGCGTGATGGCAAAAATCACCGGCAAGGCGGAAATCGCGATGGTCTGAATCAGCGCGTTGATATCGAGCATGTCACGCCAGCCCGAAGGGCGCCAATGGCCCACGGCCCGCACGCACCAATGCCGGCGCCGAGCCGGTCAGGTCAATGATGGTCGTCGGCTCGGTGCCGCAATGACCGACATCGAGAATCAGGGCCAGATGATCGTCGAGCCGGTCCAGAATTTCCCAGCCCTCGGTCAGCGGACTTTCATCCCCCGGCAATTGCAAGGTTGTGGTCAACAAGGGTTCCTGAAGTGTTTCCAGCAGGCCCAGCGCCACCGGGTGATCAGGAATGCGCAGGCCGATGGTCTTGCGCTTGGGATGCAGCACGCGCCGCGGCAATTCTTTGCTGCCCTCAAGAATGAAGGTATAGCTCCCGGGCGTGGTCGCCTTCAGCAACCGGTATTGGGCGTTGTCCACCCGGGCGTAGTTCGCAATTTCCGAAAGGTCGCGCACCATCAGCGTCAGATGATGGCGCTCGTCCATTTCGCGAATCTGGCGAATGCGATCCATCGCCTCCTTGTCGCCCAAGTGACAGACCAAGGCATAACAGGAGTCCGTCGGCAGTGCGATGACGGCGCCGTCACGAATAAAACCGGCCGCCTGATCAAGCAAGCGCTGCTGAGGAGTTTCGGGGTGAATATTAACGACGCGAGCCATGGTTCAGCAGACAAGACGCCAGACCGGTTTCAGATCGGGCGGAAGTTGAGGGAGCCGACCGAGATCGACATAACTTTCTTCAGGCCCATGAAAATCCGAGCCGCGTGAGGCGTGAAAACCAAAGTGACGGGCCAGCCGCGCAAAATGCAGGACATGATCTGGCGAATGGCTGCCGCTGATCACCTCAATCGCCGCACCACCGACATCCTTGAACTGCGCAAGAAAACGCCGCATCTCGCCGCCACTCATCTTGTAACGTCCGGGGTGCGCCACCACCGCCACCCCGCCAGCCGCCTTGATCCAGCTCACGGCATCTTCCAGCCCGGCCCAGCGATGATCGACATAGCCCGGCTTGCCGGGCGTCAGGTAATACTGAAAGACCCCGGAAACATCCTTGGCGATTCCGATGGAGACCAGATAACGCGCAAAGTGGGCGCGTGAAATCAAATTGGGGTTGGTGACATAGCCCAGCGCGCCTTCATAAACACCGGGGATCCCCTTCGCCGCCAAGGCCTCGCCCATGCGCCGCGCTCGCTCAAGCCGTCCCGCCCGCAGGCCTGCCAGCCCCTGCACGATGTCCGGATGCTGCGCATCGAACCCGAGACCCACAATGTGGATCGGCGTGTTCTCCCATTCGATGGAGATTTCGACCCCACTCACAAAACCGATTCCAGCCTCTTCCGCCGCCTGAGCAGCAACAGTCAAACCACCCAGATCGTCGTGATCGGTCAGCGCCCAAAGATCAACCCCGTTGGCTGCGGCACGTTGCGCAACCGTATCCGGCGACAAAAAGCCGTCGGAAACTGAAGAGTGACTGTGGAAATCGAAATTGGCGGGATTCACGGATAAGCGCAAGTGCGCGCGAAAAACAAAACGGGATGTTATCACGAAGGCCGGAAGCGCCCCGAAACCCTGCTGCAGCGCAGCAGGTTGATCGGATGCCTTCATCCCGCTATAGTGCCTGCCGTTCCGTGGGAGAGCGCAGCCGGGTAAGGATCCGGACTGACGCCGAAGGCGCAAATCCACCCGAAAACGCTCAGGCAAAAGGACCGCGGAATCTGACGCACAGCAGGACGTGCGTTGTGAAACTCTGGAGAGCGATGGCGACTGTCACGGTCAACATCCACCGATGGGGCAAATCTCTCAGGTATCGAGGACAGAGGGGTGAAACGCAAGATGTGTTTCTTACGTTTCACCCCTTTTCCGTTCCAAGAAATTGCTTTAACAAAAGCATTTAAAGGATTGATATGCTGAAGAAAACGGTTTTAAACGCAGCCCATCGCGCGCTCAATGCCCGCATGGTTGATTTCGGCGGCTGGGACATGCCGGTCAACTACGGTTCGCAGATCGAAGAACACCATGCCGTGCGCAATGATTGCGGCATGTTCGACGTCTCCCACATGTGTCCTGTCGATCTGGCTGGCGCCGACTGCCGCCCCTTCCTCTCCCGACTGGTTGCCAACGATGTCGCCAAACTCACCGTGCCCGGCAAGGCGCTCTACGCCGCCATGCTGAATGAAGCCGGCGGTGTCATTGACGATCTGATCATCTACTTCCTGACGGACACCCGCTTCCGCCTCGTCGTGAACGCCGGCACCGCCGAAAAAGACCTGGCCTGGATGCAGGCCAAGGCAGCGGAATGGGCGATGGATGTCAGCATCACCCAACGCCGCGACGGCGACAACGCGCTCGGCATCATCGCCGTTCAAGGTCCGAATGCCCGCGCCAGGGTCTG
>JAKLLI010000092.1:0-4455 GCA_023150195.1 Azonexus sp. | reverse complement strand
ATCGCCAGTACCGGGTACACCGGTGAAGACGGCTTCGAAATCATGCTCCCGGCTACTGAAGCCGAAGGCTTGTGGAATTCCCTGATCGCAGCCGGCGTCGCCCCCTGCGGCCTCGGCGCCCGCGACACACTGCGCCTCGAAGCCGGCATGAACCTCTACGGCCAGGACATGGACGACACGGTTTCCCCGCTTGATGCCGGCCTCGCCTGGACCGTCGCCATGAAGGACGAACGGAATTTCGTTGGCAAAGCCGCGTTGACCGCCAACGGCCAGAAAATGCAATTCCTGGGCTTGATCCTGCTCGATAAGGGCGTCTTGCGCGGACACCAACAAGTCATTACAAAACAAGGAAATGGTGAAATTACTTCAGGTAGTTTCTCGCCAACATTGCAGCAATCCATCGCCCTCGCCCGCTTGCCGCTGGGGGTGCAGATCGGCGATACGGTCGACGTCGATATCCGCGGTAAATTGCTCAAGGCCAAGGTCACCAAACCCGTATTCGCCCGTAACGGCAAAGCATTCATCTAATTCAACCCATTCAGGAGAACACCATGTCCAACGTCCCGTCCAACCTCAAGTACGCCGCCTCCCACGAGTGGGTTTTGAAGAACGCTGATGGCTCCGTCACCATCGGCATTACCGACCATGCTCAGGAAGCCCTCGGCGACCTCGTTTTCGTCGAACTGCCGACAGTCGGCGCCCATTACGATGCGGAAAAGGAAATCGCCGTTGTTGAATCAGTCAAGGCCGCTGCCGATGTTTACGCCCCCATTGCCGGTACCGTGACCGAAGTCAATCAAGCCGCAGCCGATGCCCCGGAATCCGTCAACCAGGACGCCTACGCCGCCTGGCTGTTCAAGATGACGCCGGACAACATGGCGGATGTCGATGCCCTGCTCGATGCCGCTGCCTACCAGGCTGTGGCCGACGCTGCCTGATCAAGGAACGCCCATGCCGCTCAACAAACCGCTTTCCGCGCTGGAACAGCACGACGAGTTCATCGATCGCCACATTGGCCCCTGCGCCACCGAAATGTCCGCCATGCTGGCCGACATCGGCGCCAACAGTCTCGACCAACTGATCGACGAAACCGTCCCGGCCGCCATTCGTCTGCCGGTCGATCTGCCACTGCCGGCCCCGCGTCGCGAACACGAAGCGCTGGCTGACCTCAAGGCGATCGCCAGCAAGAACGTGATCCAGAAATCCTGTATCGGCATGGGCTATTACGACACGCTCACCCCCAAGGTGATCCTGCGTAACGTCATGGAAAATCCCGGCTGGTACACCGCTTACACCCCCTACCAGGCCGAAATTGCTCAAGGGCGCCTGGAAGCGCTGATGAACTTCCAGCAAATGGTCGTCGACCTGACCGGACTGGAAATTGCCAACGCTTCGCTGCTCGACGAAGCCACCGCTGCCGCCGAAGCCATGACCATGGCCCGGCGCGTTTCCAAGTCCAAATCCAACCGTTTCCTGGTCGATGCCAACTGCTTCCCGCAAACCATCGACGTTGTCAAAACCCGCGCCGCCTACTTTGGTTTCGAACTGGTGATTGCTGCGGTCGACAGCCAGAAAGACGAAGAATTCTTCGGTGCGCTCCTGCAATACCCCGGCGACAACGGCAATGTGCGCGACCTCACCGACCTGATCGGCAAGCTCAAGGCCCAAGGGGCCTGCGTTGCCGTTGCCACCGACTTGATGGCCCTGGTCCTGCTGAAATCGCCGGGTGCCATGGGGGCCGACATCGCCCTCGGCTCCAGCCAGCGCTTTGGCATTCCGATGGGCTTTGGCGGCCCGCACGCCGCCTTTTTCGCAACACGCGCCAGCAACGTGCGCGCCATGCCCGGCCGTATTATTGGTGTCTCCAAGGATGCCCGGGGTAACACCGCCTACCGGATGACGCTGCAAACCCGCGAACAGCACATCCGTCGCGAAAAGGCCAACTCCAACATCTGCACCTCGCAAGTCCTGCTCGCCAACATGGCCGGCATGTACGCCGTGTATCACGGCGCCCAAGGCTTGCGCACCATCGCCACCCGCATTCACCGCCTCACCGCCATCCTCGCCGAAGGGCTCAAGCGCGCCTGGGTGCCACTGCTCACCGGCGATTTCTTCGACACCCTGCATCTGGGCCTGGGCCCGCGCGCAAAAACGGTCTATCGCGACGCCCTGGCCGCCGGTTACAACCTGCGCCAAGTGTCGTCCGATGTCCTCGGGATCACCTTCGACGAAACCACGACCCGGGAAGACGTCGCGGCGCTGTTCAAAATCATCACCCAGGTCCGGCTCGACATGGATGCCATCGATGCCCAGGTGGCCGTAGCCGATCCGGTCCTGCAGTCCAGCCTGCTGCGCACCGATGCCGTGCTGACCCATCCGGTGTTCAACACGCACCACACCGAACATGAAATGCTGCGTTACCTGAAGTCGCTGCAAAACAAGGATCTGGCGCTCGACCACTCGATGATTTCGCTCGGCTCCTGCACCATGAAGCTGAACGCCACCAGCGAGATGATCCCGATCACCTGGCCGGAATTCGGCGGCATCCACCCATTCGCCCCGCGCGATCAGGTGGCGGGTTACCATGAAATGATCGGCAGCCTGACCGACTGGCTGAAGACGGTTACCGGTTTCGACGCCATCTGCATGCAGCCGAACTCCGGCGCCCAGGGCGAATACGCCGGCCTGGTGGCGATTGCCCGCTACCACGCCAGCCGTGGCGAAGCGCACCGCAAGGTCTGCCTGATCCCGAAATCGGCACACGGCACCAACCCGGCGACGGCCCAGATGTGCAACATGCAGGTCGTCGTCGTCGATTGCGACGACAACGGCAACGTCGATGTCGCTGATCTGAAAGCCAAGGCCGAGGCGCACAAGGACGACCTCGCCTGCCTGATGATCACCTACCCGTCCACGCACGGTGTGTTTGAAGAAGCGGTCAAGGACATTTGCGCCATCGTGCACGCCAACGGCGGCCAGGTGTATATGGACGGTGCCAACCTTAACGCCCAGGTTGGTCTGACCTCGCCCGGCTTCATCGGCGCTGACGTCAGCCACATGAACCTGCACAAAACCTTCGCCATCCCGCATGGTGGCGGCGGACCGGGCATGGGCCCGATTGGCCTCAAGGCCCACCTCGCGCCCTTCATGGCCAACCACGTCGTGGCCCCGATCGACGGACCGCACGCCCTCCAGGGTGCTGTCTCGGCCGCGCCTTTCGGCTCTGCGTCCATCCTGCCAATTTCCTGGATGTACCTCGCCATGCTGGGTGGCGCGGGCGTCAAGAAGGCAACCCAGGTCGCCATCCTCAACGCCAATTACGTCGCCACCAAGCTCAAGGATCATTACCCGGTGCTCTACGTTGGCAGCCGGGGGCGCGTCGCGCATGAGTGCATTCTGGATATTCGCCCGATCAAGGCGTCGACCGGTATCGCCGAAATCGATATCGCCAAGCGCCTGATGGACTACGGTTTCCATGCACCGACGGTCTCTTTCCCCGTGGCCGGCACCATCATGGTGGAACCGACCGAGTCGGAATCCAAGGCGGAACTGGATCGTTTCATTGCGGCCATGATTGCGATCCGCAACGAAATCCGGCGCGTCGAATCTGGCGAGCTGCCTGCGGACAACAATCCGCTCAAGCAGGCTCCGCACTCGCAAGCCGACGTGATCGAAGGCGACTGGACCCGCCCCTACAGCCGCGAAGAAGCCGTCTTCCCGCTGGCCTGGGTGAAAGCCAACAAGTTCTGGCCAAGCGTCAATCGCATCGACGATGTGTATGGCGACCGCAACCTGAACTGCGCCTGCCCGCCGATGTCGGCTTACGAGGACTGAGTTGGACCTCGGCGCGGTCGCCAAGTGGCCCAATGTGCCCGCATGTTATGAGTGGCTTTCGCTCGACATGCGGGGCGATTGGCGCCTGCAAGGCGAACGCGTCACGCACCGCGGCCTGATTGATTTCATGAACCGTCAGTACGGTTCGGATGATTCAGGCCGCTGGTTTGTGCAGAACGGCCCGCAACGCGTGTATGTCGATCTCGCCTGCACACCGTGGATTTTTCGGCGCCATGCAGGCGAATGGGTCGCCCACACTGGCCTGCCCGCCGGCAAGCCCAGTGCCGTCCTGATCGACGAGACGGGGCGCATCCTGATCGACACCCCACTCGGCATCGGCCTTGTCGATGACCGCGAACTCGCTGAATTGATCGCAGAATGCCGCCAGGCGAATGGCACAGCGGTCAACGAGGTAGCCTTTGAATCCTTGATGCTTGGCAATCCCGCCGAGGTTTTCTGGCAAAGCGTGGCGCTTCAAGCGGTGCGGGCGGTCGACCTGCCCGAACGCTTCAAATTCAATCCGCGACCGCGTCCCTGATTGGCATCAACCGGCATCGACATCTTCGTCGTTAGCCTGCAGCCACCACAACAAATCTTCTCCTTGCAGCGGCGTCGGAATCA
>JAKLLI010000091.1 GCA_023150195.1 Azonexus sp. | reverse complement strand
GCCGAAATCATTGTGATCGCACTTGGTACGGTGGCGGATCAGCCGCTCATGACTCAATTTGCGGTCCTTGCCGGCATCGGCGTGGTGATGACGGTGGGCGTCTATGGTCTGGTGGCGGGTATCGTCAAACTGGATGATGCGGGCGCCTGGTTGTTGGCCAATGGTCGTGGGGCAATGCAGCGTTTGGGGCGCCTATTGTTGCTGGCGGCGCCCAAGTTGATGAAATTGCTGACCGTGGTCGGAACGGCGGCCATGTTTCTGGTCGGCGGCGGCATTCTGGCGCATGGCATTACGCCGATTCATCATGCGATAGCCCACCTGGCCGAGGCGAGCGGGTGGTTGGCTCCACTGACATCGATGGCGCTGGACGCGGTACTCGGGATTGTGGCGGGGGCGCTGGTGGTGTTGCTGGTCACGCTTTACGGGCGGTTTCGCGGTCAGCGCCACTAACGTGTGAATGCCCTCTTTGGGGGCGCCTTGTCCGGTCAACCGGCCGCTGGTGCTGAAATCGGCGATGCGCCTGAATTACATTTCAAAACAATTGATCCCGGCGATGTTTGTTAGGCTAGGTTTTCCAACCCTTGCCCGGGAATCCCCATGAAACCGTTACGCTACCTTGGGCTGGCGCTAGCCGGCATGCTTGGCCTGATGGTGCTTGGTGCCATCCTGTTGTTCGTTTTGTTTGACGAAGCGGCGATCAAGCGACAGTTGATGACGCAAGTGGCTGAACGCAGCAGCCGTGAACTGATCATTGACGGGCCCTTGGGCTTGTCGGTGTGGCCGGATGTGGCGTTGGCGGTGGGTGGTGTGCGCTTGTCCGAGGCGGGTGGCAAGGGGACTTTTGCCAGCCTCAAAAATGCCAGAATCGGTGTTGCCGTGATGCCCTTATTGTCCGGCAAGGTGCTGGTGCGCCGGGTTGAAATTGATGGGCTGACGCTGGATCTGGTCAGGCGCCGCGATGGTTCGCTGAATATTGATGATGTTGCCGGCGCTGGAAAAACAGGGGCCGAGTCGCCGGCCGAGCTTAAGCCCGGATCGCCGCTGGTGCTGGATGTTGCCGGGATGGCGATTCGCGATGCCCGCGTGAGCTGGCTCGATGAAGCCACTGGCAAGATGACCGAAATTCGCGATCTGGACCTGTCGACCGGTACCGTGGAGGGCGACACGGGGCAAGCGGCATATCGTGTTCGTGACTTGGTCCTTTCCTCACGCGGCAAGCTCGACAAGGCGCATTTCGAACTGATGTTGGACGCACCGGCGCTGGCGTTTAATGCTGGCCAGGTGCAGGGCAGCAAAATCGGTCTGACAGCGCGTTTTTCTGAGGGCGACCGAAAGGTGGATGCCCGCGTCGGGCTGAGCGAAATCACGGGGTCGCTGGCGAGTTTGCAGATCCGGCAGTTTGATCTGGCGCTGGATGCGGCGCTCGGGGCGCAACAGCTCAAGGCGAACCTGGCGTCCCCAGTGGCCATGGACGTTGGGGCACGAACCCTGCGTCTGGACAATCTGGTCGGGCAATTGAGCCTGAACAGTCCAGCCTTGCCAATGAAACAGCTGGTGCTACCGTTGCATGGGCATTTCAGCGTGAATCCGGCAAAGCAACAGGCAGATATTGGCCTGGCGACGCAGTTCGACGACTCCAGGGTCGATCTGGCAGTGGCCGTCGAGCGGTTCGCGCCAATCGCAGTGGGCTTCACCCTGGCGATTGACCAGTTGGATGTGGATCGTTATCTGCCGCCAGCGCCGAAAGCCAGCACGGGTGGCGAGGTCGCGCAGACGACAGGGGCAGCGGCGTCCAGCGTCCAACTGGATGCACTCAAGGGGCTGGATGTGCATGGCACGATCAAGGTGGGGCGTCTTCAGGCGCACCGACTCAAGCTATCGGCGCTGGATGCGCGCATGAATCTCAAGGGTGGGCGGCTGGAAGTGGCACCGTTGCGTGCCACGCTCTATGGTGGAACGATGGACGGCGCGCTGGCGGTCAACGCCAACAATTCGCAGTTTTCCCTTCGCCAGCAGTTGCGGGCCATCGATATTTCACCGTTGTTAAAAGATCTTGCTGACAAGGATGTGCTGGAGGGGCGGGGCAGCGTGTCGCTGGATTTGACGACCCGCGGGGAGACTGTCATGGCCTTGCGCCAGGGACTGACCGGGCAAGCCGCGCTGGATTTGCGTGATGGGGCCATCAAAGGCGTGAACGTCGCCAAGATGCTGCGAGATGCCAAGTCGGCACTCAGTGCCAAACAAGCGGTAACAACCAGTGCCAGCGCGGCGGAAAAAACGGATTTTTCCGCGTTGACCGCGAGTTTTCAGATTGATGGCGGGGTGGCGCGCAACCACGATTTGTCCCTGATGTCGCCTTTCCTGCGCATAGGCGGCGAAGGGGCAATCGACATCGCTCAAGCGCGCATGGACTATCTGGCCAGGGTGAGCGTCGTCAATACGTCGACCGGGCAAGAAGGCAAGGAACTGGCCCATGTCCGTGGCGTGACCTTGCCGCTTCGGATCCGCGGGCCGTGGGCGCAATTGGGTTACACCCTGGAAATGGACAAGCTGCTGGAGGAAGTTGCCAAGGCCAAGCTGGACGAAAACAAGGACAAGCTCAAGGAAAAGGCGACCGAAAAGCTGGGACAGGAATTGTTCAAGCTCTTGGGTCGCTAAGCTGTCTGCCTACCGCCTACGGTTTGGCGCGCGCACAGGCATATGGCCAGATACGACGGGTATTGGCGGGTTCGGTTTGGCCATCGGCATAAAGGACGGGAATGGCGGTGGCTTTGTCGGCTTCGGCCAGGGCGATCATGGCCGGCGTGTCGTAAGGGCCATGTCGGCGATAGAAGGCGTGCGAGTCCATCCAGTGCGCGTTGTCCGGAATCAGATAGTCTCGGATACTGGAGAAACGTCGGCTTTTGCTGTAATAGACGGCAAAATGGATCGCCGGGCGGCGATTGTTGACCTGAGATCCGGGCGCACCCGGGTTGGTGCCGGAATTGCCGGTAGGGCCGATCGCCTCACCCATGCGCACGCGCTGCCCGATCACCAGCTCGGGCATGGCGTCGAGATGGCCATATTCCGTGTAGGTCCACATCGGCAAACCGGTATCTTCCGGGCTGTGGCGAAGCACGACGGCCATGCCGCGGGCGTTGTGTTCGCCGCTAAAGACGCCAACGACGGTGCCATCCGCCGCGGCCAGCATGGGGGTGCCGAAATCGACGGGAATATCAATACCGCCATGCATGCCGCGCCCGGTTTTCTTGGTGTAATCGGTGGCAAAGGTTTCATCGACGCCGGGGCAGAGTGCCGCAGCGGGAAATACCGGGCTCATGCCGGTCGGTTGCAGGCCGCGCCGAATCGCGAGTTCGTCACCATCACGGCACTTGCGGCCCCGGGAAATGGCGCAGCGATCGGCTGGATTCTGTTCCTCTTCACTCAGGCAGTCTTGTTCGACACTCGGGTCCATGAGCGGCGGATTGGCCGGCAGCATGGGTTTTTCAAGCAGCACCTTGCCGGCTCCCGGCGCGTACATTTTGCGAAACTCGCCCATGTCCAGAATGCCGTCGCGGTTGTCGTCAAGGCGGTCGAAATTGCCACGACCGACCCATTCGTCGCGTTCCAGTTGGCCGTTGCTGTTCAGGTCGTATTCGCCAAAATATTCGGGGACGCGGTCTTTACGTCCCTTGCCGCCCATTTGCGCCGAGGCCGTGTCAGGCAGGATCAGGGCGAGTGCCAGCAAGCTATAACAGAGCACGCTCAGTCGATGGATCGCTTTGATGCTTGAGTGGCGCATGATTTTCTCTGCGGTGGGGTGAAATTATTGTGGGAGATCGTAACGCCGGGACAGGCACTCGTCGCTAGAATGTCGCCTTCTTTTTCCGGAAGCCCGTGTATGGCGCGCATCAAAATCGACCTCCCCGAACAGTTCGTATTCTCGACTGAAATTCCGATATATATCCAGCACATCAACTATGGTCGACACCTCGACAACGCGGCCTTGCTGATGCTGGTTGCTGAAGCCCGGGTGCGTTTTTTCAAATCCTTCGGGTGGACCGAACTCGACGTGGGTGGGCCCGGGATCGTGGTGGCGGATGTGGCAGCGCAATACCGTTCCGAGGCCTTTCACGGGGAAACACTGAAAATTGAATTTGCGGTGAACGACTACCACGCACATGGCTGCGATCTGGTCTGGCGGGTGAGTGATCTGGCCAGCGGTCGTGAAGTTGCCCGCGGCAAACACGGTATTGTTTTCTTTGATTATGTGACGCGCAGCAAGGCCGAGGTGCCACTGGTATTCCGCCTGAACGTGGGCGGTGCGTGATTCCGATTCGCTACGTCGAACCGGTTTTTCGCCCACCCAGTGAGGCACAGTCACTGATTTTGCCGGTGACGGACGGGTGTTCTTGGAACCGCTGCACATTCTGCGAAATGTATACGGCGCCGCAAAAGGCTTTTCGGGCGCGGGATGAGGCCGAGGTCCTGGAAAGCATTCGCTTGGCCGGCGCACGCTACGGGGAGAGCATCCGCCGGGTCTTTCTGGCGGACGGCGATGCCCTGGTTTTGCCAACCCGGCGCCTGTTGACCGTCCTCGACGCAATCAAAACGCATTTTCCTGCCGTTCACCGGATTTCCAGCTATTGCCTGCCACGCAATCTGCGCAAAAAAAGCCAGGAAGATATTGATGCCCTGGCGGCGGCCGGATTAAGCATGGTGTACGTTGGCGCGGAATCGGGCGCCGATGCCGTGCTGGCTGCGGTCGACAAGGGGGAAACGCACGAAACCACGCGTGAGGCGCTGGACAAACTGGGGGCCGCAGGCATCACCCGTTCGGTGATGATTCTTAACGGACTGGGGGGTAAAGCCTTGTCCGATCAACATGCCGATGAGTCCGCCCGTTTGCTCAATGCGACACAGCCCGAATATCTGGCCACGCTGGTGGTCAGTTTTCCGCAGGGCGAAGCGCGGCTGCGTGCTGGATTTCCCGGGTGGGTGCCACTGGATCAGGCCGCGCTGTTTGCTGAAATGGAACGTTTCCTTTCGGCACTTTCCTTGAAGCGGACAGTGTTTCGTTCCGACCATGCATCGAACTGGCTGGTGCTGAAAGGTACCTTGGGCGCGGACAAGGCCCGTTTGCTGGCGGAAGTGCGTCAAGCCATGGCCGGGAATGCCGTTTTGCGTCCCGCCTGGGCCCGGGGGCTGTAGATTTTGCGTTGGCATATTTCGCATATTTGATCTAGATCAACCGTTTTGGTATTGCCTGACAGGGGCGCCCGGCGGATACTCTTGAAAAAAATCGGTTCCGGCTTTGCCGGCAGGGTCAGGGGGGTCAAGTGGCTGCATTAGTTCGTTGGTTCAATAACCGCAATATCTGGGTACGTCTTGTTTCCGGGATCTGGTTGATCCTGATCATTCTCTGGTCCGGGATGATTTACTGGGCGTATGCCGAGCAAAAGGACAATGCCGTTGAGCAGGCGAGGGAATTTGCGCTGAGTGTCCATCAAATGACCATGGCCTCGCTGACCGGCATGATGATTACCGGCACGGTGGGTGAGCGGGCGGTGTATCTCGATCAGGTCAAGAACACCGATAACATCAGGTCTCTGGAGGTCATTCGCGGCGAAGCGGTGCGCAAGCAATTCGGCGAGGGCATTCCGCTGACCCGCCAGCTAACGCCTGACGAACGGCTGGCCGCTGAACGGGGTGAGCCGGTCTTCCGTATCGATGCCGAACACGGCATGCTGGACGCCGCTATTCCGGCCAAGGCCGCCCGCAATTATCTGGGTAAGGATTGTCTGGGCTGCCATTTGGTCAACGAAGGCGATGTGCTGGGCGTGGTCAGCATGCAGATTTCCCTGGAAAAGGTGAACGCGCAGGCGACGAATTTCATGTTGGCGCTGGGCGGTGTTGCGGTGCTGCTGAGCATTCCTTTCCTTGCGTTTGTGTACTGGTTTATCGAGCGCGCGGTGACGCGCCCACTCCACGGTGTACTGGAAGTTTTTGACGAAATTGGTCAGGGCAGGTACGACAACAAGATCAGCGTTCGTCATGAGGATGAAATTGGCAAGGTGATGCATGACCTTGACCTGATGCAGAGCCGTTTGCGTGACGATGTGGGTGCGGCCAAGAAAACGGCGGACGAAATGCTGCGTATCAAGATCGCGCTCGATAATGTGAGTACCGGGGTGATGATTGCGGACGCCGAACGCAACATCATTTATCTGAATCGCTCGGTCAAACAACTGCTCAAGAATGCTGAGCCAGAAATTCAGCGCCAGTTGCCGAGCTTCCGAGCAGATCAGTTGCTGGGCAAGAGCATTGATGTCTTCCACAAAAATCCCGCGGTTCAGGCTGGCTTGCTGGCCAAATTGACGGCTACGCATTCGGCAGCCTTGCGGCTGGGCAGTCGTCACATGGTCGTGACGGCCAACCCGGTCATCAATGAAGAAGGCGCACGGCTGGGGACGGTGGCGGAGTGGAAGGACAGAACCGCCGAAGTGGAGGCAGAAGACGAAATTGATGCGCTGGTTCGTGCTGCGCTCGCTGGCGATTTCTCGCAACGCCTCGAACTGGAAGGCAAGGAGGGCTTCTTCCTGCGTCTGGCAGAAGGCTTGAATCATTTGTCTGAAACCACGCTGGCTGGCTTGCAGGATGTGGCTGGGGTCTTGCGCGCCATCTCGCAGGGGGATCTGACGCAAACCATACAGACCGAGTATCACGGTCTCTTTGGTGAATTGAAGGACGATACCAATGCCACCGTTGCCCGCTTGTCAGAGGTGCTGGGTACGATCCGGGACGCTACGGAAGCGATCAATACGGCGGCGCAGGAAATTGCTGCCGGGAATCAGGATTTGTCGTCGCGGACCGAAGAGCAAGCTTCCAGCTTGGAAGAAACCAGCAGTTCGATGGAAATGCTGAACGAAACGGTGCAGAAGAACGCCGGCAACGCCACCGAAGCCGCTGCGCTGGCAGAGCGCTCGAATGCCATCGTCAGCCAGGGCGGTGCCATGGTGAAAAAAGTGGTCAGCACCATGTCTGAAATCGAAGGGGGCTCACGCAAGATCAACGACATTGTCGGGGTGATCGACGGGATCGCCTTCCAGACCAATATCCTGGCACTGAATGCTTCGGTTGAAGCCGCGCGGGCGGGGGAACTGGGTCGCGGTTTTGCCGTGGTGGCCACCGAGGTGCGTAATTTGGCGCAACGCAGCGCGGCGGCAGCCC
>JAKLLI010000090.1 GCA_023150195.1 Azonexus sp. | reverse complement strand
AGGTGAACGAAGCCCTGTCGGCTGGCGTGGGCGCCAACGACGACATCGTGGTCGTCGGCACGCCGGAAGGTGAAGTGCTGGCCTTCGCGACGGCAGATGGCAAACCGCTCTGGCGTGCGCGGGTTTCCAGCGAAGTGCTGGCGGCGCCGGTTGTTGGCCCAGATGGCGTTGCCGTGCGTAGTGGTGACAACAGCATTTACTTGTTTGATCTTAAGGATGGCAGCCGCAAGTGGGTGTACCAGCGTGCGATGCCTTCGTTGGCGGTGCGTTCGACGGCGTCGCCGGTGTTTGCCGATCGTTATATTTTTGCCGGCTTTCCGGGCGGAAAGCTGCTGGCCCTGTCGCTGCAAAATGGTGCACCGGTCTGGGAGGGCGTTGTGGCGTTGCCCAAGGGCGCCACCGAACTGGATCGAGTCGCCGATGTGGTTGCACCGCCTGTGGTTGACGGGACGCAGGTTTGCGCTGTCGCTTTCCAGGGACGGGTGGCCTGTTTTGACATGTCCCAGGGCGGCGCAACGATCTGGTCGCGTGATATTTCCTCTGCCAACGGCTTGGCCATGGACGCACGCTACGTCTTTGTCACCGACGATCAGGGGATCATCTATGGCCTGGACCGGATGACCGGCGGTAGCCTGTGGAAGCAGGATAAACTCAAGCGTCGTCAGGTGACGGCGCCGGTAGTGCGTCTCGGCATGCTGGCGGTGGGGGATGTCGAAGGTGTTGTCCATTTCCTTTCGCGAGAAGAAGGGCATTTTGTCGCACAGCGGAAAACCGATGGATCCCCCATCAAGGCCATACCCCAGTTCTTTGCGGGTGCCTTCCTGGTGCAGACCAGCGGTGGCGAACTCAGCGCAATCGAGGTGAAATGAAGCCCACTATCGTCCTGGTCGGACGCCCCAACGTGGGCAAGTCGACGCTGTTCAACCGCATGACCAAGTCACGCGATGCCATTGTTGCCGACATGCCGGGCCTGACCCGGGACCGGCATTACGGTCACGGTAAACTGGGTAAAAAGCCATTTTTGGTGGTGGATACCGGTGGTTTCGAGCCTTTGGTCAAGGAAGGCATTCTGCATGAAATGGCCCGCCAGACCGAGCAGGCCATCGCCGAGGCCGACGCGGTCATTTTCGTGGTCGATGGCCGGACCGGCCTGACGCCACACGACAAGGAAATCGCCAACAAGCTACGGCGTATTGATCGCCCGGTCTTAGTTGCGGTCAACAAGGCCGAAGGCATGAATACCGGCATGATCGAGGCCGAGTTCCATGAATTGGGGCTGGGTGAGCCAAATGCGATTTCCGCGGCCCATGGCGAAGGCGTGCGTGGACTGGTCGATCTGGCGCTGGAAAGTTGTCCCGAGCCGGAAGATGACGAGTGGCATTCGGATGCCATCAAGGTGGCGATTGTTGGCCGGCCCAATGTGGGCAAGTCGACCATGATCAACACGCTGCTCGGCGAAGACCGCGTGATTGCCTTTGATGCCCCGGGTACGACGCGGGATTCCATCGAAATCGATTTCGAACGTGGCGGGCGCAAATACGTATTGGTCGATACGGCAGGTATGCGCAAACGGGGCAAGGTGTTCGAGGCGGTCGAGAAGTTTTCCGTGGTCAAGACGCTGCAATCGATCGAGGATGCAAATGTGGTCATCCTGATGGTCGATGCGCAGGCGGATGTGTCCGACCAGGACGCGCATATTGCTGATTTCATCGTGCAGTCGGGCAGGGCGCTGGTGGTTGCAGTCAACAAGTGGGACGGGCTGGATAGCTACGTCCGGGAACAAACTCGCCAGATCCTGCAGCGCAAGCTGAAGTTTCTCGACTTTGCCAAGTTCCATTTCGTTTCCGCCAAGGAAAACATCGGGCTGGAAAACTTGTTCAAGTCGGTGGATTCTGCCTACGCGGCGGCGATGACCAAGTTGTCCACGCCGCGCTTGACGCGCGTGCTGGCCGATGCCGTGGCCAAGCAGGCGCCGCCCAAGCACGGCCTGTTCCGTCCGAAGCCGCGTTACGCGCACCAAGGAGGGTCGAATCCGCCCATCATCGTCGTGCACGGCAATGCGGTGGATCAGATTTCGGAAAGCTATCGCCGTTATCTGGAACATACCTTCCGGGAAGTTTTCCGTTTGCAGGGCACACCGCTGCGTTTTCAGTTTGTCACGGCCAAGAATCCCTTTGCCGACAAGGACAAGAAATAAACATAAATTCTTTTGGCGTCGCCGAATGATTTTGGGTACATTAGGACCCTCAATAACAACACACATGGAGTCCACACCATGAGCAACAAAGGGCAACTCTTACAAGACCCCTTCCTCAACGCACTTCGTCGGGAGCATGTCCCGGTTTCCATTTATCTGGTGAACGGCATCAAGCTGCAGGGGCAGGTCGAATCTTTCGATCAGTACGTCGTTCTCCTCAAGAACACCGTTACCCAGATGGTGTATAAGCACGCCATCTCCACGGTGGTGCCAGCGCGCCCGGTTAATCTCCAACAAGAGCAGGCCGCAGAATAAGTCGTTTGATCCTTATGCTCCGCTTCGGCGGAGCATGGCCAATTTCCGGAATATCCCATGCTTGAGCGCCCCGCTTCGGGTGAGCGTGCGGTCATCGTGCAGATTGATTTCGGTCAGTCGGATATTGAAGACCAGCTTGAGGAAGTTCGCCTGCTGACCGAGTCTGCCGGTGGCAAGGTGGTTGCCGAAATCCGTGGCAGACGCCACGCACCGGATGCCAAAACCTACGCCGGCAAAGGCAAGGTGGAGGAAGTCGCTGCGCTGATTGCTGCGACGGATGCGCAACTCGTCATTTTCAATCACGAACTTTCACCCGCGCAGCAACGTAATTTGGAGCGGGATCTAAAGTGCCGTGTTGTTGACCGTAACAGTCTGATTCTGGATATTTTTGCCTTGCGTGCGTCCAGTGCTGAAGGCAAATTACAGGTTGAACTGGCACAGCTTGAACACCTGTCAACGCGTCTGGTGCGTGGTTGGACTCACCTGGAGCGGCAGCGGGGCGGGATCGGTATGCGCGGGCCGGGTGAAACCCAATTGGAAACTGACCGTCGTCTTTTGGGCAAGCGGGTCAAGTTGCTGAAGGAACGTCTAGCCAAGCTGACCCGGCAACGGGGGGTTCAGCGCAAAGCCCGGATGCGGGGTGACGTCCTCAATGTCTCTTTGGTGGGCTACACCAATGCGGGAAAATCCACCCTGTTCAACGCCTTGACGCATGCCGGGGCCTATGCGGCTGATCAGTTGTTTGCCACGCTGGATACCACCTCGCGCAAGATATGGATTGCCGGTGCAGGCAATGTCGTGGTCTCCGATACGGTGGGTTTCATTCGCGATTTGCCCCATGCGCTGGTGGATGCCTTCCATGCCACGCTGGAAGCGGCGACGGATGCCGACATTCTCTTGCACGTCGTCGATAGCGCTAGTCATGCGCGTGATGAACAGATTGCCGAAGTCAATAAAGTCCTTGAGGAAATTGACGCGCATCAGGTGCCACAGGTGATAGCGTGGAACAAGATTGATCTGACGGAAGCCGGTCCGGGAGTCGAGCACGACGAGTATGGTAATATCTCGCGCGTTCGACTCAGTGCGCGTACCGGTGATGGCATGGAACTCATGCGCGAAACCCTTGCCGAATATGCCCGGGCCAAGCTTGAGGCACGCCGCAAGGCCATTGATGAAGCGGCCCAACTGGCACAACTCGATTTCTCTAATTGAACTCCCGATATTCATGATTCCTACCCTAGGTATTCTCATGTCGTTGAACGATCCACAATGGGGCAACCGTGGCGAAGGCGACGAACGCCCCAAAGGTTCGCGTCGTCCGAATGATGGTCCGCCCGATCTGGAAGAAGTCTGGCGCGACTTCAATCGCAAACTGTCCGGCATGTTCGGCAAGAAGCCGGGCGGTGGTCAGGGTGGGGGTGACGGTCCACGCCTGCCGCCGGTGGATTTCAATCCAAAATTCCTCAGTGGCGGGATCGGGCTGCTGGCCGGTTTGGTGGCCCTTGCCTGGCTGGCCTCCGGGTTTTATATCGTCGATGCCTCGCAACGCGGTGTTGTCCTGCAATTCGGTAAACTGGTGGAAACTACCGAACCGGGGCTGCGTTGGCGTTTGCCGTATCCGGTACAAACACACGAGCTGGTCAACCTGACCGGGGTGCGTACCGTTGAGATCGGCTACCGCGGCAGCGAAAAGAACAAGGTGCTCAAGGAAGCCTTGATGCTCACCGACGATGAAAATATCGTCAATATCCAGTTTGCGGTGCAATACATTCTCAAGGATCCGGTCGAGTATCTCTTTAACAATCGCCATCCGGATGAAGCGGTGATTGGCGCCGCTGAAACTGCTGTGCGTGAAATTGTCGGCAAGAGCAAAATGGATTTCGTGCTCTATGAAGGCCGGGAACAGATTGCAACCGAGGCGGCCAAATTGATGCAGGACATCATGGACCGCTACAAGGGCGGCATCATGATCTCCAAGGTCACCATGCAAAATGCGCAGCCGCCGGAGCAGGTGCAGGCGGCATTTGACGATGCGGTCAAGGCGGGGCAGGACAGGGAACGGCAAAAGAACGAAGGGCAGGCTTACGCCAATGACGTCATTCCTCGCGCAAAGGGTACGGCTGCACGGCTACTTGAAGAAGCGGAAGGTTACAAGCAACGGGTGATTTCCTCTGCCGAGGGTGATGCGTCCCGATTCCGTCAGGTTCAGGTTGAATATGCCAAGGCACCAGAAGTGACTCGTCAACGCATGTATCTGGAAACGATGCAGCAAATTTATTCCAACACCACCAAGGTGCTCGTTGATGCCAAGGGCCAGGGCAACCTGCTATATCTGCCGCTTGACAAGCTGATGCAAGCTGCCGCAGGGGCGGGCTCTGTGGCCAATCAGGGAAATGCGGAAAATGGCCAGTTGACCGGGCCCGGAACGCGAAGCGCGCAGACATTCTCCGGCGAGGTGCCGCCGCAGTCCGAGAAGGCGCCGCAGGTGGGTGGGAATAACTACAGTTCGAGCTCGCGATCTGGTTCGCTGAGTTCGCGTGATCGGGAGGCTCGCTGATGAGTTCGCGTTTGAATATCCTTGGCGGTGTATTGATGCTGGTGCTGGTGGCCTTGGCATCGTCGGTGTTCACGGTGGATCAGCGTCAGTACGCGCTGGTTTTCCAGTTAGGCGAAGTCAAGCGTGAGGTGACCGAGGCTGGGCTGAATTTCAAGATACCGCTGATCCAGAACGTGCGCTATTTCGACCGCCGCATTCTCACGCTGGACAGTGCTGACCCCGAGCGTTTCATTACCTCGGAAAAGAAAAATGTGCTGGTCGATTCCTATATCAAGTGGCGCATCATTGATCCGAAACTGTATTACATCTCGGTGAGCGGCGACGAAGCGCGGGCGCGGACCCGTTTGAGTCAGACGGTCAACGCCGGCTTGCGTGAAGAATTCGGCAAGCGTCTGGTGCACGACGTGATTTCCGGGGAACGGGACAAAATCATGGAGCAGATGCGCGAAAAGGCGGATGTCGATGCGCGCAAGATTGGGGTCCAGATCGTTGATGTTCGTCTGAAACGCGTGGAATTGCCCGACGAGGTCAGTGGTGCGGTCTACCGTCGCATGGAGGCAGAACGTAAGCGTGTCGCCAACGAACTGCGTTCCGAAGGTGCTGCCGAAGCCGAAAAGATTCGTGCCGATGCAGATCGCCAACGTGAAATCCTGATTGCCGAAGCCTACCGCGACGCCCAGAAAACCAAGGGTGAGGGTGACGCCAAGGCGGCTGCCACTTATGGTGAAGCGTTCGGCAAAAACCCCGAGTTTTACGCTTTCTATCGCAGTCTCGAAGCCTACCGTAACAGCTTTGCCAACAAGAGCGACGTCCTCGTTGTCGAACCCAATGCCGATTTCTTCAAATACATGAAGAATCAAGGCCGTTAAGCTGCATCGCCCATGATGTCCACCTTGTTGCTCGCCTTTGCGCTGATGCTGGTGCTGGAAGGGGCCATGCCCTTTATCGCACCGGCGGCCTGGCGGGAAACGTTTACTCGCCTGATCCGCCTGTCGGATGGTCAGATCCGTTTCATTGGTCTGAGCTCCATGCTGATCGGGCTTATCCTGATGATGCTTTTCTCATGAACTGGCTGTTACCCGAATATCTTGCCGATGCCCTGCCGCAGGAAGCGGCGCGCATGGAAACCCTGCGTCGTACGCTGCTCGATCACTTCCGTCAGCGGGGCTTTGAATTTGTGATGCCCCCGATGCTGGAGTATCTGGATTCGCTGCTGACCGGCGCCGGTCAGGATTTGAATCTGCGTACCTTCAAACTGGTCGATCAGTTATCCGGTCGCACACTGGGTGTCAGGGCCGATATCACTCCGCAGGCGGCACGTATTGATGCCCATCTGCTTAATCACCAAGGGGTGACCCGCCTTTGCTATTGCGGCAGTGTGCTGCATACGCTGCCTGCCACGGTATTTGCCGGTCGTGAGCAGTTGCAGATCGGGGCCGAGTTGTATGGTTACGCCGGTATTGAGGCCGATCTTGAGATCGTGCGTTTGATGGCGACGGCGTTTGATCGAGTCAAACTCAAGCTGGCGCGTATCGATCTCGGCCATGTCGGAATTTTCCGTGCGCTGGTTGAAGCCGCCGGCTTGCCGACAGCTGCCGAAGATCAATTGCTCGATTTGCTGCGCAGCAAGGATGTGCCCGGGCTGGCTGAAGCATGTGCTGAGCTGCCGGAGACTTACCGGGTGGCGCTGATGGCCTTGCCGGCACTGTATGGCGGTAGTGAGATCATTTCGCGTGCGCGCCAGGTCTTGCCGGAACTGCCGGCCATTTCGCGGGCGCTGGATGAGCTCGATCATCTGACGCAGGCGGCGCCTGATATGTGTTTCTCGATCGATCTGGCGGATTTGCGCGGTTACCACTATCACAACGGTGTGGTCTTCGCCGCCTACTGCGAAGGTTACCCGGCGGCCATTGCGCTCGGGGGGCGTTACGATAATGCAGGCGAGGCGTTCGGCCGCGGACGTCCGGCAACCGGATTCTCGATGGATCTGCGGGAAGTGGCACGGCTGGGCGATGCCGGTCGTTCGACATCGGGCATTCTGGCACCCTATGCGGCCAACGACGGCCCGCGCTGCGACAGAAAGCTGGCGTGTGTCGGCGGTCAATGGATTATTGAAGCAATACAAGAGGACTAAAAAATGGCAAAGAATGTCATTGTTGTCGGTACGCAATGGGGTGACGAAGGGAAGGGCAAGATCGTCGATTGGCTGACGGATCATGCGCGAGGCGTCGTGCGTTTTCAGGGTGGTCACAATGCTGGTCATACCTTGGTGGTGGGCGATCAGGTATACAAACTGAATCTCGTTCCCTCGGGGATCGTCCGTGATGGCGTCGATTGCTATATCGGCAATGGTGTCGTGCTCGACATTCACCACCTGATTTCGGAAATTGCTGAGCTGGAAAAAGGCGGGATCGATGTGCGTTCCCGTCTCAAAATCAGTCCGGGATGTCCCCTCATCCTTCCTTATCATTCCGCCATCGACAAGGCGCGCGAAGCGGCCAAGGCGGGTGACAAGAAAATCGGCACGACCGGCAAGGGCATTGGTCCGACCTATGAAGACAAGGTGTCCCGCCGTGGCTTGCGGGTCTATGATCTCTTCCATCCGGCGCGTTTTGCCGACAAGCTGAAGGAAGTGCTCGAGTATCACAACTTTGTGCTGACTCAGTATTTCAAGGCGGATCCGGTCGATTTTCAGGTGGTCTACGATCAGGCCATGGCCGATGCGGAAATCATCAAGCCGATGGTGGTGGATGTGTCTGCCGCACTTTACGATGCCAACAAGGCCGGACAGAACATGTTGTTCGAAGGTGCTCAAGGCACCTTGCTCGACATCGACCACGGGACCTATCCCTTCGTTACTTCTTCAAACTGTGTTGCTGGCCAGGCCGCTGCCGGTGCCGGCATTGGCCCAGGGATGCTGCATTACGTCCTCGGCATCACCAAGGCGTATTGCACCCGTGTCGGTGGTGGCCCCTTCCCCAGCGAACTGGATATCGATACCGAAGGCACGCCGGGTCACCAGATGTTCTCGATAGGCAAGGAGTTTGGCACCGTGACAGG
>JAKLLI010000089.1 GCA_023150195.1 Azonexus sp. | reverse complement strand
CGAATTTATCGAAGAAACCATGGCGCAAAATCTGCGTCGCTTCGATAAGGGGGGCGATGCCTTTTACGATCAGATTTCTGCGTTGCACAAATCGGTTCGGGGGTCGAACCCGGATGGTGCGCTGTATTGGTTTTGCCGCATGCTCGACGGCGGGGCAGATCCGCGTTATCTGTCGCGCCGTATCGTGCGCATGGCGTGGGAGGATATCGGGCTGGCCGACCCTCGCGCCATGCAAATCGCCAATGATGCGGCAGCAACCTTCGAGCGGCTGGGTTCGCCCGAAGGTGAACTTGCCCTTGCTCAAGCGGTGATTTATCTGGCGGTGGCGGCCAAATCGAATGCAGGTTATGCCGCCTACAATGCGGCCCGCGCCTTTGTTGGCAAGGATGGTTCGCGTCCGGTGCCCGTGCATTTGCGAAATGCACCCACTCGATTGATGAAAGAACTCGGTCACGGGAAAGCCTATCGCTATGCCCATGACGAACCGGAGGCTTACGCAGCGGGGGAAAACTATCTGCCGGAAGGCATGCCTGAACCTGGCTGGTATCAGCCGACCCCTCGCGGTCTGGAGGGCAAGATCGGCGAGAAACTCGCACATCTGCACGAACTGGATCGCAAAGCGGGCAAGAAATAGCCATTAATCGCGATTGGGAAGTCGCTTGGCGAAGGCCGCATGGTATTTGCCGACGCCAGAAATAAAAGAAGCCCGTCTTTGCGGGCTTTCCTTTACGTTGTCTCCACCTTCCGAATTCTTGACCCCGCGTTAGGGCAGGCACAGACGTCAGTATTGATGCCGAAACTTACATCAAGATTACACGCGGCAGAATATTTGGCAGGGCGCTTAGGACTAAACGCTTGGCAAAAAAATGCCCGCACTGGGCGGGCATAAATCCATTTCTTTTGGGAGATGGAGGAGACAGGACGGATTGTGCGCCAGAAATTGCTGCGGTGCAACATTTATTTTTTCGGGTTGATTTCCCCGGTTCGGATTTCCGTCATGCGCGCGTCAAAGCATCCCTGGCGGCGGGGTGACCGCGCAGGCCTGTTACCGAGGACGGGGCATGGGTCAGGAGATCGCGCGAGGGACGATATGGCGCTTGATCCAGCGCAGCATGTCCAGCCAGATGGCCCGTTGTTCCTTGGTGGGTGGCATGGACGAGGCATGAGGCAATTCGATGGTGATGACCGGGACGTTTTTATAAACCCCGCCGTAATTGCCGAGTGATCCGGGATAAATACCCAGCCGGTTGAGATTTAGGCGACCAAAACGGTTGGGTTCCTTGGCGGGACCATCGTAGTCAAGAATACCGTAAGGTGCATGGATGCTGACGATGACGTCCGGATCGAAATGCTCGATTTCTTCGTTGATCCACTGCGTTTCGACTTCGGAATTGGCTTCCTTGCCAGGAAAGCGCCGGGGGTCACTTTTGGTGCGGCCAGACCAGTAATCGTGGGCATCGCGCACCCAGTCCGGTGTCGGAAAGTTGCGGTTGAGGTCAACGCCGTTGGCATTGACACGGGTCGGTGGGGACGCCAGTAGGCCATCGGGATTGGCGACAGGAATCAGGCGCCAGTGATACCGCGCTGGTTCTGGCTCGTCCACCCACTGTAGCCAGCGAAAAACCAGGGCTGCCGAGGTGAGTTCGTCACCATGGATGCCGCCGATCACGAGAATGCGTGCAGATTTGTCTTGTGGTTTGCCGCTTTGGCTGATGCGTTTGACGGCCGGTGGCACGTCACGCAGCATCAGCGCATTGTCCTTGGCCGTTTTGACTTCAGCCGGACGAAAGGCCTGCTGATTGCAGGTTTCTTCCGTGACGCTGCGCAGACGTTTGCCCAGCGCGTTGCACCACTGATCGACGGCAGATTGTTGTTCTGCCGCTAGCGCAGACGATGCAAGAGAAAGCGACAACAAAACGGATGAAGCAAGGCGGAGCATGGTGCGCGGGGCGGCAGATTCAAAAACCACTATGATAAACGTTCGTTACCGGGGGTTGTATGAATATGTGTTAACGATTGTTCAGTTCAGCCATTGCTTGCCGCTGAGCGTGCGCAAAATAACGGGCTTGCCCTCTTGGAGTCCGATTTCCTCGATGACCTTGGAAGTTTCCTCGTGTTTGAGGTTCTGACGGTGATTTTCCCCAATGATGGTCACGCTGTAACTGATCTGCACCCGCCCGTTTTCCCTGGGTGACATGGAAAAGCTTGAGATCCGGTACTGAATGCGCTCAAACATCTTGAAGGCGTTGGTCAGATAGTCCTCAACATCTCGGATATCGGAGCCATCTCCACCCGTCCAACTTGGTGCCAGCAGTCGAAGCAAGCCTTGCAGGTTCCCGTTGGCATAGGCGTCAATGAACTGTTGATACAGGGTTTGAATCTGCTCGGACGACGGCATGGATTGCTGACGTTGCAGTTCGTTGCGATGCGCCGCGAGGGCGACGTCGATGTCGTAGAGGATTTGATTCGCCTGATCCACGTCGACCGGGGAATAGTGTGCCTTGTCGCGGTTCAGGTGGCCATGCGCCGTTTCGTGACGGGAAATCAGCGATTTCACGGCAGAAAAATAGGCCGCCTCCTGGGAGACGCCGAGGTTACGTGCGCCATCAAGGATCGCCGTGAGTTCCTTGATCAGCTCGCTGGCGTTTTGATAGCCCGCAACATGCGATAAGGCAGTCGCCAGTTTCTTCAATTCATCAAGGCGCTCGTCGAATCCGGCAATGAAAACATGGTCTGGTGCCAGGCAGCCGAGTTGCTCCTGAATGTTGGCGCGAATTGTTTCCGGATAGCGTTTGATGCCCGCGAGCCAGGTCGCGTCAGCGCGTTCCATCTTGGCGGCACGTATCAGTTCCTCCCGGGCGATTTTCAGATGGGCATCGATTTCACGAACGCTTCGTTGCATGCCGCTATAAATGCTGGGGAATCCGTGGACCAAGGTTAAGTTGTCGTTGGGCAAGCGCTCGACGAGCTTGCTGATCGGGTCACCCGGCGGCAGTTGCGCGAATCGGCTTTCGCTTTCATCGAGTGCGTTGCGGATGGCGTTCATGAGACGGATCATGTCGCCGTGAATGGAAGCCTGATTCAACTCGCTCCAGCGGTTCGCCGGACAAGTCAAGACACCAAACTGGGCGCGCCGTGTGGCGCCTTCAGCGGCAAGGCGTAATTGAGAAATTTTGGCTTCTTCGCTGCCAATGGCCTTCATGATGCGGGCCACGCCGCGGCAGTCCGCCGGTTCGCTCCCCAGCGTGTCCTTGATCCACGCCTGGTTGATTCGATAGTGCCTCCCCGGGCCGCTTGCCTCCCGTAGCAACACCCCTTGGGTGACCAGATCACTCAAGGCGCTGTGATAACGTGTCATGGTATCGAGATAGGTCTGCATGCCTTCCAGCATCCACTGGCCTTGTTCCTGGCATTGTGCCGCATTGCGCAGAAATTCCCGACGCGCATCGGCGCTGGATTTTTGGGCGTGCTCAATGCGTCCTGGTAGAGAGGCTTCGTCGTAGGCGAGATAGCGGGCAGTCGAGGCGTGATCTTGCTCGCGGGCATAAATGAAATTCTGAACCACGGCGATGCCCTGGTAAATCAGCGGTTGCGGGGCGTCGTGCCCCTTAAACTCGAGCCCCCCATCGAAATTGATGGGCTTTGAGAACGGATTGGGTGGAAGGCCTGCCTCATGGGTGGCAATCAAGCTTTTGAACAGGGAAAGCAGGCGGTCCCGGGCCGCTGTGTTGCTGCTCATTTCCTGGTCCAGCAAAGTCCGGGCGCGGTGGAAGGCCGCTTCAACGGCATCGAGGCGTGCGTCGTAATTTGCCGGGTCGTAAGGCGGTGTTTTCCAGGCGGTAATAATTTCTGCTTGTGCCGTTTTCAGTTTCTCAAGTGTCGTTTTTCGTGCTTCATTCTGTCGGCGATAAATTGCGAGCGTTTCCTCGTCCAGTTGTCGGGTGTTGGCAATGGCTGTTTCATCATTGACTTGGTCACTTGGATAGGTCGGTGTGCCGTTGCGGCGTTCAAAATGCTCAAGAAATTCTTTTTGCCATTGTTTTTCCTGGGTGGCCGCTTCGTCTGCCAGACTCAGGGATCGATCCAGTTGGGTAAGGGTTTGGTCGATATGGTCTTGAAATCGGCTGTGATCATTGGCAAATGACTGGCGTAACGAGAAGTAGGTGGAGGCCATCGCCTCCGCTCGTTGGATCGCACCAAAGTTCTGCATCGCCTGCGTGAGTTTGGCGTTGACTTCCCTTTCGCGCTGGTCCAACCGGGCCAACTGAGCCTGCAAATCAGCAAGGCGGTCGTCAGTTTTTTTGATCGGTTGATCGGTCTTTTTTTCGGTCAGTTCAGCCAGCGCGCGATTGAGGTTTTCGAGGCCTTCGTTCGTGCGCTGGATCTCGATCTGACTCTCACGCGCCGCTGTGTCCAGCGTGCGATGCAGTTTGATCATGGAGTCTTCGGCGCGCGTGATGTGGTCAAGCAACACGCGCCCTTTGGCCATGATCTGGCCCCCACTGGTTTCAAGATCCTTGTCTTCGTATTTGTTGAGATAAGCCCGCCAGCCTTCAAGCGAGAGCGATGAGAGTTGTGCCAGGCGCTCCATTTCAGGCGTGACCGATGCGGCTGCGCCGGAAATGCCCACGATGGTGCGTTTGTAGTATTCCCCGCTGCCATCGAGCGTGCGCTTCATGAGCTCACCAGAGAGTTTGTCGGCGACCCAGGTCGCGATCTCAATGGGTTTGCCTGCCGTCGTGGCAAAAGCCTGGACTTCCTGAGCGATATTCATCCCCAGGCTGAGCACCGTTTTGATCCGGTTGACCTGATCAATCTTGCGAAATTGCTCACCGTAAGTGCGCAACTGAAGGAAAGCGCCGCGTACCTTGTCGCGCTGTCGCTGGCTGACATCGCCCAGTTCGCTCAAGGCCGTTTTGACGTCCAATGCTTGGCGTATTTCGGCTTTCAATTGTTCTTCAGAGCGTTCCGGCGCGGGCGGCTGGTAATTTTTTCCGTTGATCCGGGCATTCTGAATTGCCGCATCGAGCTGGGTCTTTTTGTAATCCTCGAGGGCTGTCTGAACGCGCAAGCGTTCCTGCTGAATCGTGCTCAGTTCCTGATTGAGGCGAGCGACGTCGCCACTGCTCTGAGCCTGTCCGGCCACAGGTTGCAAACAGGCTATCAGCAGGCTGAGCGATCCCAGCCTGTGCGCGAAACGTGAGGATTTCATCATGGCCTCCGATCAAGAACCGGCAGGCCCGACTTCCTTAGAAATTGGGCGTGCCGTTGCGCTGGTGGCGATACTGGAAAGTCCAGGGACCAACCATCGGGCCACCGCCCTGATTGGTCATTTGTACAATCGCGTAAGTCCCGTCGATCAGCTTCAGGGCATACACCCGGCCAATGACGAGTGCCGTGTCAATCATCGTCTTGTCGCCGAGAACGGCGGGGACGGACCTGACGGTCGTCAGGCTGGAAACACCTGCCAGAATCTGCGCGGAATCAACTTCGTCACCAAAGAAGATGATGTTGCCTTCCGGCCCGAAGGCGAAGAAGGTCGTACCGCCGAAGCCAATATTCACGCTTTGGCCCGAGGACATCACATAACCACGGGACGAGGCGAGCGTGACCGAGCCGTTGGTGGTCATGGAGGGCGATGCCGGTTGTGTGCTTTGGCCTTGGGTAGTCGTTGAGGCATTGCCATCGCGATCTACGGTCAACACCGTTTTGCCGACAGATTCGTCGGTGACAAAGGTCGCGATATTTTCCGGATCGGAGACACCAAAGATCAGCGGCGCGGCCAGGTCTTCGAGTTTGAAGCTGTCGCCCTCACGCACCAGGGTCACCGAGGTCGCGGCTTGGTCCTGCAGTAGCTGGCCGGTGCGGACAGAGCGCACCTGACGCATAAAGCTGAAATACACGGTCCACCGGCCATCGGAGGCAGAAATGCGCTGCACGGTGGGCTGAATGCGGATCGAATCGAAGAAGCGGAAGTCGTTCGACAGGGCGCTGTCCAGTGCCGTTGCGTTGCCCTGGAAAGCTTGCGAAACGAGGGCCATGAAGCCGGCGCGGTCGCGTGCGGTGTAGCGTTCCAGCAATTTCTCAAACGCCGCCTTGGCCAGCATGCGGCCATCTTCTCGGACCAGTTTGAACTCGAAAGCGTGTTCTGCTTCATCGCTGGATTTTCCAGTGGTGGAGAGGGCGCGAATCTTGAAGCGGTAGGCGCGTTCCATTTCCGGCATGAACTCAAAGGCGAACAGGCCGCGATCACCAAAGGGAATCGGCGTCCAGGTCACGCCATCGTCCAGGCTGGCCTCCACTTTGCCGATCTTGCCCTGGGCAACTTCGGCACGGCCGCGAACCACGACTTTGCGGCTGTCCAGATCTTCCGGCGAAAACTGCAGGCTGCGTTCCACGCGCAGTGCGCTGATCCGGTTGAATAGCAATTCGGAGAGCACAGGCTGCCCGTTGTCTGCACCAAATTGCCACCATTGGGCATGTGCCGGGAGGCTGAAGGCGAGGCAGAGAGTCGTCAGCAAGGCGGCAAGCAGACGATCAAGCGACTTGAAGTTGGCAAACATGGCTTATTTTCCCAGAGAGAATGGGACATCCAGCGTGAGGCGCAGGTAGCGCTCGCGATAGTCCTTGGTTTGGTCGCTGAAGTCGTAATTGGCTTCGCCGATTTCAGCACGCAGGTTGCCATTGGGCAGCCAGACAGGGCGATAGGTCACGCTGGCAGCGACGCGCCGCAAACGGCTGCTGTCGGCCCCCGGCACGGTGTTGTCCGTGTTGCGACGTTCCAGATTCAATGCGTAGGTCAGGTTGTTCCGCGTCATCAGGCGCAGATCGAGCAAGGTGCCTTGGGTAATCACCGATTTGCCGGTGAGCGGATCTTCGATAACTTGCTTGTCGACCGTCAGATAGGGCCGGAAATCCAGGCGCCCTTCATTGAACAGGTGGCGCGAATCGATCGCAAAACGATAGAGCCGGTCATCGTTCACCGTGCGTGTCGTTGTGCTGCTTTCCTGCTTGCTAATCAGGGTTTCGATTTCACCACGCATCGAGATTTGGTCGATGCGGTCGTTGAAACTGAAGTAAATCCGGTCGGAAACCTGTTGCTGGTAGTTCGGTTCATCGGTTTCAATCCGGCGCTGACGCAAGGCCGTGGACAGCGTTAGGCTACGCCGGTCAAAGAGACCGCGTGCCGACAGGCCCAACTCCGGAATATGCGTGCGGGTGGTTGCGGTCAACTGGTTGTCGAGATTGCGGCGCCGCCACCCATGGTGTAGAAATTGGGCGAAACACGTTCGCCGCGTACGCGCCAGCGCAAGGCGCCCAGCGTGCCATCACCACTCAGTCGATGGGCGCTGCCATTGAGCTGGGTTCTCACCCCGGCCACGGTTTTGCGCGTGGTATCGGCATAGGCATGTTCGCCACTGAGGCGGGCACCGCTATCGGTGCGGTATTCCCAATCGAGCGCGGGCAGGGTTTGCCGGAAGATGTCTTCCGTGGTGCGTACCGGGTCATTGTCGCGATCGTCCGCCGAGACCAGATTGAAACCGATCCGGTAATTCTCTCCGGCATGCTGGGCACGCAGGCCAAGCACATTGCGATCGATGGGTTCGTCCTTGGGGCTGGCGTACAGGTAGTCCCAGCGGGCATCGAAGGTGCCGGCGACGACGCGGACATAATTGCTGTCGTCACCCTGCACCAGATTGCGCTGATAACCCACGCCCTTGATCGCCCGGTTAAGCGAATATTGGGACAGGGTTGCGTAGTAATCGCCCAGCGTGAGGTGATTTTTCCTGTCGCTGGCGATCATCTGAAAACGCTGCAGGCTCCAGGTTTCCGGATCGTAGCGACGGGAGTCGGCATAACGCAGCAAGGTATTCAGTTCGGTTTTCCATTCGCCCAGCGGCTGGCGAGCATTGATTTCCAGATCGTGCATCCAGTGGCTGCCGGATTCCAGGAAACTGCTGGCCCCGCCGGGGCCGCGAACCTGCTGGTTTTCGTAGAGGCTACGCACCGTGATGTCCAATGCACGTTCCGGTAAACCCGCGTCGTACTGGAAATTGCCGAAGACCGGCTTTTTGTCTTGTTGAGGACCGTTCAGCGTTTCCGGTGGCGGTAGCGGCACAATCACGCCGGGTCCGGCTGCCGTAGCCGGCGCGGGTTGTTCTGCCGGATTTGAAGCGGCTGGCGTGGTTTGGGCAATGGCGCTGCTCGTGCAACAACCGATGGCGGACAGGAGTCCGGCGGTGATCAGTGGATGCTTCATGGCGGTCAATCTGCAGACTTGGCGGACCTCACTGCATTTGTGGGTCGCCGATTATTGGAATTTGCTACTCCCTCAGGGTTTCTATATTAGCACCGGGTGATAAGCGATCGTTGAGCTTGCAATGCAATGGCGGTGAAACAGGGCCCCGTGTGTGGGTTTCCCGTCACGTATAATCCGCTCTTTTCCGCATTTTCCGGACCCACTCATGCTCGATATCCAACAACTCCGCGCCAATCTTGATGCTGTGGCCGATGGCCTGGCCAAGCGTGGCAAACCCATCGATTTTTCCGAATTCAAGGCGCTGGAGGCCGAGCGCAAAACGCTGCAAACGCGTACCCAGGAACTGCAGGCGCAGCGTAACGCCTTGTCCAAGCAAATCGGCATGTTGAAGGGGCAGGGCAAGGATGCTTCCGAGGTGCTGGCACAAGTAGGCGCCATGGGCGATGAACTGAAAGCCTCGGAAGTGCGTCTGGGCGAGTTGCTGGAAAAATTCAATGCCATTCTGGCCGCCCTGCCGAACGTGCCGGATGAATCGGTACCCGT
>JAKLLI010000088.1 GCA_023150195.1 Azonexus sp. | reverse complement strand
CGCATCTTGAAGATACGGACCTTGTCGTGACGGCCGTGGGAAACCACGGTGCACTTCACGGAAGCACCTGCAACGAGCGGGGCGCCGACCTTTACCGACTCGCCTTCGCCTACCATGAGGACCTGGTCAAGGGTAACTTCTGCGCCAACGTCTGCCGGTATCTGTTCTACTTTGAGTTTTTGGCCAGCGGAAACGCGATACTGCTTGCCGCCGGTTTTTATGACCGCATACATGAGTTGGACTCCAAAACAATACAAAAGGGTGCTACGAAAGAACCGCGCATTATACGGAAAAATCCTAGTAAGTCAAAGCCTTGAGCGTGCTTGTGGTAAACTCGCCGCCTTTTCAAGGAGAACGCCATGGCAGAAGTCACCACCGCCTCCGGGCTGATTTACGAAGATACGGTTGTCGGCGAAGGCGCCGAGGCCGTTGCCGGTGCCTTCGTCACCGTGCATTACACCGGCTGGCTGACCAATGGCAGCAAGTTCGATTCGAGCAAGGATCGCGACGATCCCTTCCAGTTTCCGCTGGCGCAGCGTCATGTGATCGCCGGCTGGGACGAAGGCGTTCAGGGCATGAAGGTAGGCGGTACCCGCAAGCTGACCATCCCGCCGCAACTCGGTTATGGCGCGCGCGGCGCCGGTGGCGTGATTCCGCCGAATGCCACCCTGGTGTTCGAGGTGGAACTCCTCGACGTGCAATGAGCCAAGCTGACGATCCCTGGGCAAAATGGCGCCAGCCTGCCGCGGCTGAGGTTGCGGTCGACTTGCCTGAACCGGAAAAAACGCCCGCTGCGGCGGCAAAGGCCGCTGATGCCGAGCCGGCCGTCAATGCAGCAGAAGACAAGCCGGCTGGTACGCTGGGCGTGCGCAAGCAGGCGCGTGCGACCGAGTCGGCCGGCAAGCGCACGCCTCTGCGCGGGGGTTCGCCGGTACGCAAACCCTATGTCGCCCCGTCGAGTGCGCCGGCCAACAGCACCGGGCAGCCTGCCCGGGTGGCTCCGAAGCCGGCCAGTGGTGATGCGCCCACGGGCGTTCGCCTCTCCAAGGTGATGTCCGAGCGAGGCATTTGTTCTCGCCGCGAGGCCGATCTGTGGATCGAGCGCGGCTGGGTGCTCGTGGATGGCGTGCCGGTCAGCGAGCTCGGCTCCCGTATCGACCCTGCCGCCGAGATCGTGATCTCGAAGGAAGCGGTGCGCGATCAGGCCAAACAGGTCACCATCCTGCTGCACAAGCCGGTTGGCTATGTGTCCGGTCAGCCTGAACCCGGCTGTACGCCAGCGGTGACCTTGATCACGGCCGAAAATCAGCTGGTTCAGTCCGGCGATCCGGAATACAAGCCGTGGATGATGCGCGGCCTGGCGCCAGCAGGTCGCCTGGACGTCGATTCCACAGGTTTATTGGTGTTGACCGCCGATGGCCGGGTGGCCAAGAAACTGATCGGTGATGATAGTCAAGCCGAAAAGGAATATCTGGTGCGCGTCAGCGGTCAGATGGTCAAGGGCGGACTGGAGTTGCTACGCCACGGCCTCGAACTGGATGGCAAACCGCTCAAGCCGGCCTGGGTGAAGCAACTGAATGAAGATCAGCTGCATTTCATCCTGAAAGAAGGCAAAAAGCGTCAGATTCGCCGTATGTGCGAACTGGTTGGCCTCAAGGTGGTCGGCCTGAAGCGGGTGCGTATTGGGCGCGTGCGTCTGGGCGATCTGCCGATGGGCCAATGGCGATTCCTGCGGGCCGACGAAGCGTTTTAAGCTGCATGCTGCGGTCGACCGCGATACCCAACAAAAAACGCCGGCTGGTGCAAACCAGACCGGCGTTTTCTTTGGCAGGGATGATCAGGCGGCGGGGCGAACCGGCGGCATCATCAGGCATTCGCCTTCGATCACGGTCTTGCCGGCGACGGTGCACACGGTGTCGAGGATGACGCGGTTTTTGGCGACATTCACTTCACGGACAGTGACGGTGGCCGTCACGGTATCGCCCGGCTTGACCGGCGCTTTGAACTTGAGGGTTTGCGACAGGTAAATGGTGCCGGGGCCTGGGAGCTTGTTGGCCAGCGTGGCGGAAATGAAGCCGGCGGAGAGCATGCCGTGGGCGATGCGCGTGCCGAACATTGTGCCCTTGCAATATTCCTCGTCGAGGTGGGCGGGATTGACGTCAGTGGAAATGCCGGCAAAGAGGACGATGTCGGTTTCGGTCACGGTTTTGGACGTGCTCGCGGACATGCCGGGTTGCAGTTCATCGATGTGATACGCCATGCTGGAACTCCTCGTGCAGTTATTGAAATTGGAAACGAAACTCTAGCATACGTTAGCGTATGGTGGTGCGCGGACTCATTCGGTACGTAGTGCCTCGACCGGGTCGAGTAAAGCGGCACGCCGGGCCGGCAAGACGCCAGCGGCAAGCCCGATGGCGATGGCGATGCCCTCGGCCAGCAAAACAAAGCTTAGCGGGGTGTGGACCGGCAGCGCCGGCACCAGCCAGTGAATCAGCTGGGCCAGCCCGACGCCCAGCAGCAGGCCAAAGATGCCGCCCAGTGCCGACAAGGCCACCGCCTCACCCAGAAACAGGCCAAGAATGGTTCGGCGCGGCGCACCGAGCGCAACCAGCAGGCCGATTTCACCCGTCCGTTCGCTGACCGCAATGGTCATGATGGTGACGATGCCCACGCCGCCGACCAGCAAGGAAATTCCCCCTAGTGCGCCCACGGCCAGGGTCAGCACGTTGAGGATGTTGGACAGGGTTTTCAGCATTTCTTCCTGAGTCACAATAGTGAAATCCTCGCGCCCATGCCGCTGCAAGAGGTGCTGGCGAATGCTGTCCGCCACCCGTGCTGCCGGGACACCTTCGCTGGCGGCGAGGTTGATTTCGTCGCAGCCCTCGCGGTTGAACAGCTCCTGCGCACGGCCGGCGGGAATGAAGGCGGTGTCGTCCAGGTCGATGCCGAGGAACTGCCCCTTGGGGGCCATCACGCCGACGATGCGGAAATGCAGGCCGCCGATGCGCAGGCGCTGGCCGAGCGGATTGTCGCTGCCGAAAAGCTCATCCTTCAATTTGCTGCCCAGCACGACAAAAGCGCGGGCATTGCGGACATCGTCGTCGGGCAGGAATTGGCCGGATTTCACGGTTGACCGGAAGACGATGCGCGAATCCACATTGACCCCATACACCAGCGTGCGCCGCGTCCGTCCGTTGCCTTCCACTTCCGAGTTGCCGCGCACATTGGGCGTGACCGCGATCACGTTGGGCAGGCGCTTGAGCGACAAGGCATCGTCCAGCGACAGCGGGCGGGCGCTGGACGGCAGGCCGCCGGGGGCGCCGCCGGTGCGCGTTTTGCCCGGCGCAATGGTGATGACGTTGGTCCCGAACTGGCCGAACTCACCCAGCACGTAGCGGTGAATGCCTTCTCCAATCGAGGTCAGGAGAATGACCGAAGCAATGCCCACCGCAATACCCAGCAGGGTCAGAAAGCTTCTCAGGCGCTGGGCGGTGACGGCGCGAAGGGCCAGTCGGAGGGCGTCGGCGAGCAGCATCTCAGTGCTTCATCAGGGCCTGAACCGGGTCGAGCCGTGCCGCGCGGCGCGCCGGCAGATAGCCGAAGAGCAGGCCGGTGCCCAGTGCCGTGCCCAGTCCCGCGATTACGGCCCAGTTGGGCGCATAGGCCGGAAAGACGGGGAACAGCTGGCGCAGCACGAAAGCGCCGGCCTGACCGAGCAGATAGCCCAATACCGCACCCATCGCCGACAGCATGGCGGCTTCGCTGAGAAAGGCCAGCCGGATGGTGCGGGCCGGTGCGCCCAGCGCCTTGAGCAGGCCAATTTCGCCGGTGCGCTGGGTGACGGCGACCAGCATCACGTTCATGACCAGAATACCGGCCACCGCCAGACTGATGGCGGCAATGCCGGCGACCGCCAGCGTCAGGGCGCCCAACAGCTTGTCGAAGGTGGCGAGCACGGCATCCTGCGTAATCACCGTCACGTCCTCTTCGCCGCGATGACGTTGTTTCAGGACCGCCAGCGCCTGCTCGCGCGCCGCGGGAATGGCATCGCGACTGCGCGCCTCGATCAGCACGCGGAACAGGGTGTTGGTGTTGAACAGGGCCTGTGCCAGCGAGACCGGGACGATGGCCAGTTCGTCGGTATTCATGCCCAGCCCCTGACCGACCGGTTTCAGCACGCCGATCACCCGCACCCGGCGATCGCCGATGCGCACCAGTTGGCCGATCGCCGCGTCGTTGCCAAACAGTTCTTCGCGAATTTTGGCGCCAATGACCACCACGGAGGCGCCGCGGTTCCAGTCCTCGTCCGGTAGCGGTGTGCCTTGCGCCGTCACGAAGCCACGAATGGCGAAATAATCGTGCGTGGTGCCGGCAACCATCACTTCGCGCAGCCGTCCGGCGGTACTGATTTCCGAGGTGCCGACGGTGAGCGGTGCCACGCGCTGCACCGCAGGGGCTCTTTTGATCGCCGCCGCATCGTCGACCGTGAGATCGCGTGGGGTGTTGGTGATGGCCGTGGCAGGATTGAAACCGCCGGTGCCGGTGCGACCCGGCAGCACGATGACCAGATTGGTGCCCAGCGAGGAAAACTGGCCGACCACGTAACGGCGGGCACCATCGCCAAGCGCGGTCAGCAGCACGACGGCGGCAACGCCAATCGCCATCGCCAGCACCGACAGTGCGGTGCGCACCGGGTAGCCGGTGGCGGCATCCCGGGCAAAGCGGAATAAGTCAGCCGGGCGCATGGCCGGCGCTGTCCTGCTTGAGATGCCCGTCTTCCATCACCAGTTGGCGTCGGGCGCGCGCACCCATCGCCGGATCATGCGTCACCACGATGAGCGTCACGCCGCGCGCATTCAGGCCTTCCAGCAGATGCACCACTTCCTCGCCGGTATGACGGTCGAGGTTGCCGGTTGGCTCGTCGGCCAGAATCAGCGGGGGCTGCATGATGGTGGCACGGGCAATGGCGACGCGCTGGCGTTGGCCGCCGGAGAGTTGGTCGGGCTTGTGGTCGGCGCGGTGATCCAGGCTGAAATCCTTGAGCGCTTGCGCCACCCGGCGCTCGCGCTCGGCAGGGGCGATGCCGGCCAGCGTCATCGGTAGCGCGATGTTTTCGGCGGCGGTCAGGCGCGGGACCAGATGAAAACTCTGGAAGACGAAACCGATCCGCTGGCTGCGGACTTTGGCCTGCTCGTCGGGCGAGAGCGTGGTCACATCCCGGCCTTCCAGCAGGTAATGGCCTGCATCGGGGCGGTCGAGCAGGCCGAGCAGATTGAGCAGGGTTGATTTGCCGGAGCCGGAAGGCCCCATCACGGCCACGTAATCGCCGGCGTCAATCTGCAAATTGAGGTCGGCGAGGGCGTTGACCGTGGTGTCGCCCAACTGGAAGCGGCGGCAGATACCGGCAAGTTGGATCAGCGCCATCTACTTGCCCGGCTGGCTGTCGGCGACGGCCTTGATGCCGGCCTTGACGCCGCTGCGTTCCAGCGAGGTGACGACGAGATCGCCTGCAGCCAGGCCTTCCAGGACTTCGGCGTATTCCCAGTTGGCCAGTCCGGTCTTGATCTGTCGCGCTTCCAGCATGCCCGCATTGAGCACCAGCACCTTGCCGCCCTCCTGCAGCGCCGTGGCCGGGACGCGCAAGACCTGATCGCGGCCCGCAAGAATGATTTCCACGTCGGCGCTATAGCCAACCAGCAACTTGCCGGCCTCGCCCGGTTGGTCGAAATCGACTTCGATGTCCACCGTGCGCGCCTGCTTTTCCACTGCCGATACGTAGGGCGCGACGCGTCTGACCTTGCCCGGCAGGCTCTGGCCGGGGAGCGCGTCGAGCGAAATCCGCACCGGCTGACCGGGATGGATTTTGGGGGCGTCGACTTCATCCATGGGCGCCTTGACGTAAAGGCAGGTGTCGTCGATGAGGTCAATCGCCGGCGGCGTAGGCACCCCCGGGGGTGAGGGGGTGGAATATTCGCCCAGTTCGCCCACGATCTTGGCGACGATGCCATCGAAAGGGGCATAGAGGGCGACACGCCCCTGTTCGACGCGCGTGGCCCTGAGCTTGGCCTCGGCTTGTGCGACATCGGCCTTGCTGGTGTCACAGGCGGCACGACGGACGGCCGCTTCGGTACGGGCGGCCTCTTCCTTGCTCGGCGAGACAAAGCCGCGCACGCGCAGGTCAGCCTGGCGTTTTGCCTCCTTTTCCGCGTTGACCGCAGCGATGCAGGCTTCGTCGCTGCGCTTTGCCGACAGCGTGATCTGCGCTTGCGCCAAAGCGGCATTGGCCTGCTGGTCATCGTTCCACAGCTTGAGCAGCAATTGCCCCTTCTTGACCTTGTCGCCTTCCTTGACCCCGAGGTACTCGATCCGCCCGCCCATGATGGTCGACAGCTTGGTACGCTGACAGGCCTCGACGGTACCGGCGCGGGTATTGGCGAGGGTGGATTCCACTTTGCCGACAGCGACTTCACGCACGCTGACCGCCAGCGGCTTGGGGCGGGTGAACCAGAAAATGGCGGCGCCCAGTAGGGCCAGAATCAGGAAAAGCGGGAGAAAGCGACGCATGGTGTGCCTAACGGAAGCCGGGCAGCCAGCCCGATTGTTCGTGTCCCCAGACAGGCTCCAGCGCGCCCTGATACAGGGCTTCGATGACGGGGGGCTCGTGCCAGGGTTCGTTCATGAACGTGAGGCCGACTTCCTCCACGGTGCGGCCAGACCAGTAGTGATCCGCGACTTCATCCAGGGCAGCCAGCGACAGGCTATGTGGCAGCCGCAGGTAATCCAGCCAGCTGGCATCGTGGAAGGAGCAGATGTAAGCCCCTTTGGTTTGCGCGCAGGAGAGGTTCTTGCCGAAGACGCGATCCGGGTGCTTGTGACGGAAGGTCATCGCATCGGTCCGTGTGGCGAACTGCAGGAGCGCGTGCAAGCGGCTGGGGAAATGGTTGTAGCGGCGCTGGCGAAAGTATTCGAGATGGTATTCGGCGAAATAATTCTGCACATGCAGCAGCTGGTCGCCGGCTGCCGGGGCGCCGCCTTCCGGGGTGGCTAGCGTGGCGCCAAAGGGGCTGCCTCTCAGTATGTCCCAACCCGGCAACTCGGCCCCGGCGTCCAGCCAGCAGAAGAGTTCCAGCGTCGCAGTATCCTTGATCAGGTTGTCCATGATCCGGCCGGCACGTAAAGCCGATATTTTCGCCGACTTGCGGCGCTTTGACCACGGCGTTTTTTCGCCGCGTTTTAAGCTGCGTGTTGCTCAGGTGGCGCGTTACAAAAAATTGAAAACGGGCTATGGATTTTTTCTCGGTAAAGGCA
>JAKLLI010000087.1 GCA_023150195.1 Azonexus sp. | reverse complement strand
GCCGCTAGAGGGGTGTATGCCATTGAGGACCAGGGGGTTTTTGATCTGCTCAAGGGGAGTGGCCAACTTGATGGACTTGAGTGAGGAAATTGACGAACGGCCGTTTTTTCGTCGGATACTTGGCCGCAATCCCCCGCGCACACTGTGTGCTGGCGATTCACAAGTGTAATGTGGGCCTTCGGTTAGAATGCGCCATCCAACTTTCTGGTGTGTTCGTCATGGCGATTTTGAAATCCGGTTTTGTGGTCCTGTGCATGGGCCTGAGTGTGGCTGCCGCCCCCGTTTCTGCCGGCGAACAAACCTACAAGACGACCAGTGATGTGCTGGCGGTGGCGCTGCCAGCGGTGGCCGCGGCAATTTCGGTGGCGCAGGACGATGGCTCAGGACTCCTGCAACTGGCCAAGGCAGAAGGGCTGACCCTGTTGTCGACGGAAATCCTCAAGCGGGCAACGCATCAAACCCGGCCTAACGGCAAGGATGACAAGAGTTTTCCGTCTGGCCATACGGCCGTCGCGTTTGCCGCAGCACAATACATGCAGGAGCGGGGCGGCTGGCAGTACGGGATTCCGGCTTATGCGCTGGCGGGGTTGGTTGGGTATAGCCGGGTTGAGGCGCGCGAACATTACTGGCGCGATGTGGTGGCCGGCGCAGCGCTGGGCATGGCCGCCGGGGCATATTTCACCGACAAGCGCGAGCATGTGCGCCTGAGCGTGATGCTGGGCCGGAACTCGGCGCAGGCCACCCTGAATACCTCATGGTAAGTCGACGATCCGGTCCTTGGCTGGCGCAGCGCATGGCGGCGTTTGCCGATGCCGGGCGGGGCGTGGGTATTTTGCTGTGCACTCAGCCGCACGCTCGGATTCATGCGCTGGCGAGCGCGGGTGTGCTGGGGCTGGGTTGCTGGCTTGGGATTTCCGCGAGCGACTGGGTGGCCTTGGTCATTGCCATGGCGCTGGTGTGGGTGAGCGAGGCGATCAATACGGCGCTGGAAGCGGTGGTCGATCTTGCCTCACCCGATTTTCATCCGTTGGCCGGCAGGGCCAAGGATGTGGCGGCTGGCGCGGTGCTGATGGCCAGCATTGCCGCGGCAGTGATTGGTGCGCTGATTTTTGTGCCCGCCTGGCTGGCCCGTTAAGCCTTATTCCCGATCGATAAACGCCATCAGGTCGCGGGTGAAACGCTCTCTTTGCCATTGGTGGGGCGAGTGGTCGGTGCCTTCGTAAATATGCAGCAGGGCGTCCGGGATACGGCTGGCCACGTGATGTGCCGTTTCGGCCGTGTAGAAGTTACTTTCGCCGCCATAGATCAGTAGCGCGGGTTTGTCGATGTGCGCCAGCACATCCCGGTAATCAGCAGCGGTGAGGCTGGCCCAGCAGTCGATCAGCGGGCCGGGGCGTTGCGCGCGCAAGGCTTCGCGGGAGCGTTGCCAGCCGCTGGCGTTGGCCAGATATTTTTCGCGGGCGCGGGGATTGAGCCCGAGTGCTGTGAGTTTAAGGACCGCTTCGGCAAAGTCTTCATGGAGCCAGTTCATCATTTCGCCGGCCTTGTCTGGGCCGAAACTACCGTAAATGCCATGCGACCAGTCGTTGTCCGTCATCAGCTTGGGTGACTGGTCGATGAAGCAGAATTTGCCGATCCGGTCGGTGCCGAAATCGCGGATGTATTGCCATAGCGTGAGCGCGCCCATGGAGTGGCCCACGGCACAGACGTTTTCCAGTTGGTAATGTTCGAGCAGGTTGTGCAGGTCGCGCGCCATGCGCTCGGCGGTCGGCGGGTTGAGTGGATCGTCGGCATGGCCGCCATGACCCCGGGCATCCCAGCGGTAGACACGATGCCGTTCATGCAGGGCACCGAGAAAGGGAAACCATTCCTGATGGCTGGACGTCCAGCCGTGGAGCATGACGACCGGGCTGCCGTCGCCGGAAATCTGGAGGTGGATGCGGGTGCCGTCGTCGGCAAGGAAGTGCGTCATGGTCGAACCGGAAATTGAAAGTCGCGCAAGTATAATCCGCCGACACTTGGCATTCGGGAGAGAGACGGCATGTTTGATTGGCGCGATTACGGAAACGGCATCATTGCCTTTGACGCGGGCTATGTTCGCCCCATTCTGGCGGCGATTCATCTGGTGGTGGAAAACGGACGGGTGGCTTTTGTCGATACCGGCAGCAACGACGCTTTGCCCAATGCGCTGGCTGCGCTGAAAAAACGCGATCTGGATGTGTCGACCGTGGATTACGTGATCCTGACGCATATTCACCTGGATCATGCCGGTGGTGCGGGCGCCTTGATGCAGGCCTTCCCCAATGCCCGGCTGGTGGTGCATCCGCGCGGGGCTCGGCACATGGCGGCGCCGGAAAAGCTGGTCGCGGGGGTGACTGCGGTCTACGGCGCTGACTATGTGAAAACTGTTTACGGCGAGATTTTGCCGGTGCCGGCTGAGCGCATCATTGAAGCCGCCGAGGGCACGGTCTTGAATCTGGCGGGACGCGAGTTGCTGTGCATCGACACGCCGGGGCATGCAAAACACCATATTTGTGTGGTCGACCGTCAGAGCGGCGGAATTTTCACTGGCGACATGTTCGGGATTTCATATCGCGAGTTTGATGTGGATGGGCGGCAATTCATCTTCCCGACCACCTCGCCCAGCCAGTTCGATCCGGTCGAAATGCGCGCTTCCGTGGAACGCCTGCTAGCCTTCGCGCCGGAAGCCATGTATCTGACGCATTACAGCCGGGTGCCCGAGGTGGCGGCGCAGGGAGCGGCCTTGTTGCGGCGGATGGATGCCAGCGTGGCGATGGCGGAAGCGGCGGCAGGCGAAGGCGAAGGGCGCCATGCGCGCATCAAGGGCGAACTGACTGCCTATCTGCTGGCTGAATTGCGTGCACATGGCTGTACCTTGCCCGAGGCCGAGATCATCGAGGTGCTGGCCACCGATCTGGAACTGAACGCGCAAGGCCTGGGTGTCTGGCTGGATACGCGCAAGGCTTGATCAAGCTGCAGGTGCTAGCCAGTAATCAGCTTGATTGCCTGGCTGGCCGCCGCGAAGCCGAACACCGAGGTCACGCAGGCCGATGAGCCGAAGCCGGCACAGTTGAGGCCGGCCGGGCTGTTTCCCGTGTCGCAGCTGGCGTTTTTGTCCGGGTAGCGCAGGGCTTCGGTGGAATACACGCAACTCACCCCCATTTTGCCCTGCCGCGGGAATCCATGCTCACGACGCAGGCTGGCGCGCACCTTGGCCAGCAAGGGGTCTTGCACCGTTTGTGACAAATCCGCGAGCCGTACCTGCGTCGGATCGATTTGCCCGCCGGCCGCACCGGCGACCACGATCGGCAACTTCTGCCGTTTGCACCAGGCAATCATCGCGATCTTGACCCGCGCCTGATCGATGGCATCGATCACCACATCAAAGCCGCGATCCAGCATCGCCGGCAGGTTGTCGGCAGTGACGAAATCCTCGATGCAGTGCACGGTGCACGCCGGGTTGATCGCCAAAATGCGTTCGGCCATGGCGTCGACCTTGGCTTTGCCATAGACGCCCGCCATCGCATGCAACTGGCGATTGGTATTGGATTCCGCCACCATGTCGAGGTCGATCAGGGTCAACTGGCCCACGGCGCTGCGCGCCAGGGCTTCGACCGCCCAGGAACCGACGCCGCCGATGCCGACCACGCCCACATGGGCCTGCGCCAGCGCTGCCAGCCCAGCCTCGCCGTAGAGTCGGGCCACGCCGCCAAAGCGCCGTGCATAATCGAAGTCCATCAACTTTCCAGTGTTTTGCGGATGACCTGATTGAAGGGGCGAATCCATTCCGGCGCAAATTGGGTGTCGCAGGCGTTGATTTCGGCGATGGCGCGCAGGACAGAACGGTTTTTGCCACGATGAATATGCTTGAACATGACCGCTTCAAAGGCATCCACGATGGCGAGGATTTTTGCCCCGGCGCAGATGTCGACCGCCAGCAGGCTGTTCGGATAGCCATCGCCATTGGGCATTTCGTGGTGCTGGGCGACCATTTGCGCGGCGGCATCCCAGCCGGGCATGCGTTGCAGCAATCCGGCTGCGTAGCCGGGATGATTCCGCAACAACTGCTTGTCAGTGTCGGTCATCTTGCCGACTTTCAGCCAGTTGGTTTCGGGCAGCAGCATCATGCCCACATCGTGCAGGTAGACCGCCGCCTCCAGTTGAACGGGTTTGACCGGATTGCCGGCGATCTTGTTGGTTTCCTGCGCCAGTCGCAGGATGCGCATCGTTCGCCCCTTGAACAGCGCTGAGCGGCTTTCAAATTGCATCGCCAGCGAACGGAAGAATTGCAAGTCTTCGTTAACGCTCTTGGGATCGCTGCTGGAGGTGCTCGAGCTGGTGGCCTTGGCGGAGAGATCCGTCACCACGGGGGGGAAGCCGGTAACCGCTTCGATCAACTTCGCGCACTGGACATCGACGTCTTCCGCCTGGCCATGTGCCAGTTTTTCCAGGCCGCCGACCAAGGTTGGAAGTTGCAGATGGTCCACGGATTTGCCGTGCAAAACGGCTTCCGTCGCCAGTTCCAGACGGTCGATGGCGAGCAGGATGAGTTCGGCCAGCAAGTCCGAAAAGGCAATTTCACCATCGCGAAAGCGCGACATCATGCTTTCAATGGGGTGAACCAGCGCAATGCCCAGTTCAAACTTGCACAGCGAGGCATCGCCCTTGACGTTGTGAATCGCACGGAACAGATCGGCGGTGAGTTCGCGGTCCTGTGGCTGCTTTTTGAGTCGGGCAACATCACGCTCAATGACTGGCGCGCGGTCAATCAGGGCATCGGCAAAGTCCTCGAAAGCATCACGGTCGTGAATGGTCGGGGAAAAAACACTACGGAAATCCATTACCGGCTCCTGATTGAATCAAGCCGACGAGTTTAGCAAACCCCACGCGACTCCGGCAGTTGGCGCCTTGATTTTCGGCCTTGACGGGCATGCACCCGCCCCCTAAGATTTCGCGCTCACTTCATCAAGCGTTTATCGTGACCCTGGAACAGCTTTATGCCCTGATCGGGCCCGACATGAAGGCCGTCGACGCGGTCATTCGAGATCGCCTTTATTCCGACGTGGTGCTGGTCCGTCAGGTCGCCGAATACATTATCAACAGCGGTGGCAAGCGCATGCGCCCGGCACTCGTGCTACTCGCCGCCGGCGCGCTGGATTACCAGGGCAAATGGCATCACGATCTGGCTGCCGTGGTGGAATTCATTCATACCGCCACCTTGTTGCATGACGATGTGGTGGACGAATCGGCGCTGCGCCGGGGGCGCGATACCGCCAACGCGGCGTTTGGCAATGCGGCCAGCGTGCTGGTCGGGGATTTTCTGTATTCCCGTGCTTTCCAGATGATGGTCGCGGTTAACAACATGCGGGTCATGCAGGTGCTTTCCGATGCGACCAATGTCATCGCGGAAGGCGAGGTCCTGCAGTTGATGAACTGCCATGACGCGGATGTGGATGAAGCGCGTTACATGCAGGTCATTCATTACAAAACCGCCAAGCTCTTCGAGGCTGCTGCCCAATTAGGGGCCATCATTGCCGATGCCGATCCGGCCACGGAAAAAGCGCTGGCGGTGTACGGCATGCATTTGGGCACTGCCTTCCAGTTGACCGATGATGTACTGGATTATTCCGGCCAGGAAGCCGAGACCGGCAAACATATCGGTGACGATCTGGCCGAAGGCAAGCCGACCTTGCCACTGATCTACGTCATGCAGCATGGCACGCCCGAGCAGGCCGCTTGTGTGCGCAAAGCCATTGAGGAAGGTGGGCGTGACGATTTTCCGGCGGTGCTCGCAGCCATCCGCGAAAGCGGCGCCTTGCAGCACGCCCTCAAGCGTGCCCGTGAAGAAGCAGATCTCGCGATTGCTGCAATTTCTTCACTCAGGGATTCCAATTTCAAAAAAGCGCTGCTACAATTGCCGGGCTTTGCAGTTGAGAGAAACCATTAGGTCTTTTTCAGCAGTCGGAGTGTAGCTCAGCCTGGTAGAGCACTGCGTTCGGGACGCAGGGGTCGCATGTTCGAATCCTGTCACTCCGACCAAAAGCAAACGTTTAAAGCCCTGATTATTCAGGGCTTTTTGCGTTTCGCTGCGGTGCGTTGGAGCATGGTTTTTTGACTATGCTCCAACCGTGCTCCAGTCATTGGCGCGGAATGGTGCATGAACATCATTTTTCCGCTTCGTACGATTTTCGATTTTCGACGCTATACGGCGACTCTATTGAATGGAGTTGCTGCAATGCCCCCAAAATCCTCGGTCGGAAGCAATATTCAAAATCGCTCTCCGTGGCTCGTAAAGGTTCGTTCCAAACCACTCCTCGATAAGCTGTTTGCGTATGGACGTTTGAAAGACGCTGAGGCTTATTGTCTATCCCTTGGTGACGATGGGCTTAGGGCCAGCCTGGTTCAGCTCGATACCGCTTTCCAGCTACGCTTGCGGCGGAAAGGTGCGCGTGTTCAATTCGTTACCTTCGATACTTTTGAGGAAGCCGAGCAGGCGCGCCTCAAGATCGAGTCTGATCTGTCGGTCAGCATTATTAGAGATTACGCGGTCGCCGCCAGAACAACGTTGCGCGAAATCATGGTCCGCTATCGGGACGAGGTCGTGCCGATGCATAAGGGGGCGGAAATAGAGCGCATCCGCATCAATCGGATGCTGCGCACCGAATCGTTCGTGGATAAGAAACTCGCCGCACTCTGTACCGAAGACCTTCAGGATTTCATTACTGATCGCCTCGGCGAGGTTGCTCCAGCGACAGTCGATCGCGATCTGGATATGTTGTCCCAAGTGATCCGTTATTCGGCGGAGGTTTGGAAAATTGCTGCCGTGGAAAGCCCCTTCGTCGGGTTGCGTCGTCCGAAATATTTTAACGAGCGTGATCGCAGGTTGAGTCGCCAAGAAGAGCATCGCTTGCTTGAAGCAGCGGATGCGGATGCAAATCCGTTTGTCACGCCCGCCGTGATCCTGGCCCTCGAAACCGCGGCCCGCCGTGGGGAACTGCTTTCGATCACTCCGGGAGATGTTTTTCTCGACGAGCGATACATATTATTGCGTGAGACAAAAAATGGTCGCTCACGGAAGGTACCGCTTACCAAGCGGGCGCTCGAGGTGATCACGGCCTTGATGTCAGACAGTACGAGTGATCAGGAACCCTTGCTGAATCTGACTCCCAACGCCCTAAAAGTCGCATTTTTCAAGCGTGTCATTCCTGCTTCCGGCATCCAGGATCTGCACTTTCATGATCTACGTCATGAAGCGATCAGCCGTCTTGCAGAATCGGGCCAATTCCAACTTATCGAATTGCAAACGATTTCCGGGCATCGGGATACCCGCATGTTGTTG
>JAKLLI010000086.1 GCA_023150195.1 Azonexus sp. | reverse complement strand
ATTTGGGGGGCGGCTTGTATTTGCTCGCACAAGGCGCCGCCCAATATACGGGTATTGATGTGAATCCGCTGGCGGAACGAGCGCCGGCGGTTTTTTATGAGGCACTTTTCACGTGCCTTGCGAGTCGTTTTTCTGATGAGGTACTGAGTCCTGTGCGACGGGCCTGGTCCGGGCATCAGTCCGGGGAAGGGGAAGCTTTGCGCTATGTGGTGCGTGCCGATTTCGATATTTTGGCCGCGCTCGGGCCGTCGACCGTTGACATCTCCTTCAGCCAGTCGGCATTCGAGTGTTTTGATGATTTTGAAACCACTGTCAAGCAATTGACAGCCGTGAGCGCCCCCGGGGCCTTGGCTTTACACCAGATTGATCTGAAAACACACTCGCGGTGGATCTGCGATTTGGATCCGAACAATATCTATCGTTATCCCGATGCGCTTTACCGGCTATTTGCTTATCGTGGCATGCCCAACCGCGTGCGTCCGGCTGAATTCAAGGCAGCATTCGAGCGGGCGGGCTGGGTGGATGTCGTGGTCTATCCGCGCAACACGCATCCTGATCCCGCGCAGGCGGCAGCAGGTTTGCTCCCCCGCTACCGCCTGCCGGAGGCGGAAATGCAGGTGCTGTCGATGGTGCTCTGCGCGCGCAAGCCATGATGTTTCACCTGGCCAGTCAGTCAGCTACGAGATGTTATCGGGATGATTGGGGGCAAGAGATGCGCAAAAACCTCGGTCATATGTTTGGCAACGCCGGCGGCGCTGCTTTTCTCCGCCCTTAGACGCCCGCCTTCCTGCAGGCGACGATAGAGCGCCGGATCGTCGTACAACAGGCGAGCCAGGCGCCCTACGTCCTCGTCATGTGCCGGCACCAAGGCGTCTATTTGATCGATCAGGCCAACCGTACCCGAGACCGTCAGCAAGGGCGTTTCCACATTCCAGGCATCGCCGATGAAGCCGCCGTAGCCGGCCTTCAGCGGCGTAAAGGCAAAGTGCGAGCCGGCAAGGTAATCGAGCGCTTCCATCCGGGAGCAGCCGCTCAGGTAACGGATGCGCTCGCCATAGCGCGCCTTGAGCGTGTCGACGACCGCGGTGTCGCCCGGGCCGATCAGGAGGGCGTAGTCGGTTGGTGTCTGCTCGAGGATCTGCGGAATCGCCCAGCCCAGCGCATTGGTGTTCTTGTGCGGATTGAAGGTGCCGATATAGACCACGCGCCTTTCCCGTTGGGCAGGTTTGACGAAGCCCGATGGCAGCGGATTGCACCAGGGAATGAAACTCACCGGCGCGCCGCCGCTGGTCGCCAGTTCGTCGAGGCGGGGAATGTCGGTGGAGTCGTAGGTCATCACCGCATCCGACTGGCTCGCCAGCCAGGGCCAGTAGCGTTGGCCGACAATCGGCACACCCAGGAAACGCAGGAGCTTGGGGCGGACCCGACCCGGAAAATAGCCACGGGCAATCCGCCCGGCATCCTCAACCGCCAGCGCCAGCGGAACATTCAACTGCCGCTGGATCATGCGGGCGAGCAGAAAGTTGTATTCCTGCGAGCAGAGCAGAATATCGGGCTGAGCCGCCTTGGCAATGCGCAGGACTTCGCTGCGCTGGGTCCAGAAGGCGTACATCATGTGGTCGAAGTTGCGGTAGGGACGATGGATATGCAGATTGCCGGAGGCTTCGTAACGCACGGAATCGGCGATGCCCTTCATCGGATTGGCGCGCGCCGTGATCACGGTGACATCGTGGCCCATGTCGGCCAGTGCCTGCATGACGTAGGCGTATTCGTTCATGCCGGGATTTAGACCAGGGTAAATCGCGAGAATCTTCATGGGGGTAGAGGACGGAAAGCGGGTTGCTGACGAGGGCTGTGAGGAAGACTCAGCCCGTCATCGGCGCCGGTCCAGAATGGCTTGCCAGGCACGAACGGCCAGCGTATCGGGCAAGTCGACATCGTCCATCGTCAACAGGTCGCCGGCTTCGATACGGCGTTTGATGTGGGCCTGCTGCATCAGACCAATGGGCAAATGCCCGGGGTGGTCGTCGATTTCAAGGGCAGTGCCGCGTACCGCAAAGCTACCGCTGCCTTGTGCGATGTATTCGCCCGGCAGCAGGGGGCGCTTGGCGAGGGTGCCGACGCTGGCCCGCGGGCGTAGCCCATTATTGAGCAGCACGCCACCACCGCCCAGGACGCGGCGGATGGTCTTGGGAATTTCCAGGTGCGGCAGGTAGAAAGGCCGCAGCAGGGTGTAATACGGCCCGTCGCCCAGCTTGTAATAGTTGAGCGCCGACTGTTGCTCGGGGTCGTGCGTGGCGGTGATGAAGACGCCCGCCGGGAGTTTCGGGGCTGGGGCCGGGGCGGACATGACGCAGTCGCTGAGCGCATGGCCCCGCGCACTGGCCAGTTGGCCCAGCGTATTGCCGGCGCTGTGCAAATCAGCGGCTTCGAGGTAGCTGAGGCCGGTTTGCGTGATGCGTGCCCCCAGGCCGTTGGCGACCAGGGCCTGCTCGACCTGAACCTTGGTGCCGTCGGTCGCGCCGGTCACCTGAGTCAGGCTGATGCCTTGTTTCTCGGCCCAGTAGCGCATTTCATCCGGTGCCGGATCGTTATTCAAAAAGCCTTTGATATTGCCGTAGACCAGGGGCGAAAAACCCATGGCCACGGCATCTTCGTGCAGCGCGGCCAGACAGCCGGGTTGGTCGCCTTCGGCTTCGGTCAACAGGCCGCGATCGACAAAATACGAACCCGTGGTGACCTGAAGTTCGGCTTCCATCGTCACCACCGGCAGGCCGGCAGCGATGACGCGGTCGATGACCATCGTGCCATGCAGCACGTCGCCACTGCATTCCACCACCAGGTCGCTGTGATCGATCAGCGCCTGAATGTCGTTGCCCACCTGTCCGGGGGCGGGGAAGTGATGGCAATCGGCGGCCGGGCGACGACTCAGCACATAGCTGACGGTCAAATCTGGCTGGCGCAGCAGCAGTCGGGTCAGCCCGGTGGCAATGAAGCCGGTGCCGACGATGCCGATCCGCGCCTTGCGACCCGCCGGCAGATGGGGCGTGAGGTCAGGCATCGGCGATCTGGACCTCGGGATGCGGCAGGATGAAGCGCGAATGCTGGTTACCCCGGCTGCGCACTTTGCGGATCACTTCATCCTTGTAATTCCAGATGGTCAGCAGGTAGTAATCGGCGGGATCGGCCAGTGCGGCTTCTTCGCTGATGATGCGGCAATTGACCTGGGGAATGTATTTGCCCTGCTTTTCCGGTGTGGAGTCGACCACGCAAGGGATGCGTTGGGCATCCAGGCCATAATAATTCAGCAGGGTCGTCGATTTGGCCGATGCGCCGTAGGCGTGAATCCGCTGCCCCTGGACCAGCAAGCCGTCGAGCAGGGTATTGAGATCAACCTTGTTCTGCTCGATTTGCCGGGTGAATGCCGTGTAAAACGCCGGGCGATGCATGTCGCCTTCCTTGGCCAGCAATTCTTGAAGGCGGGGGGAAATCGGGCCGGCGGCCTCGGCAAAGCGAATGATGTAGACCATGGTGCCACCGTGAATATCGCTATGGTAGGCATCCACCAGCGTCATTCCCTGGCGCTCGACAATGGCCGAGATGCTGCGCAGGGTGTGGTAGTACATGTGCTCGTGATAAATCTGATCGAATTCGCCACGGGCGACCGTATCCAGAAAGTAGGCGTTTTCAATGAGCAGCGTACCTTCAGGTGCCAGCAATTCGCGCACGCCTTCCAGCATCAGCCAGGGTTTCTCGTTATGTGCGAAGCAGTGGCGGGCAAGCATCAGATCTTTTTGCCCTTCCCGTTCGCGAATGTCGATGGCGGATTCCCGGTTGAAAAAGGCGTTGACCGTAGGAATGCCAGCCTCGTTGGCCATCTGGGCGACATTGGCGGCGGGGTCGATACCGAGAATGGAGGCAACACGCGGCTGAAGGAATTCCAGTAGTCGACCGATGTTGCTGCCAATTTCGGCGACTCGGGTGTGTGGACCGAGTGCGCCCCGCGATGCGAGAAAGTCGGCAATATGTGCGTAATGGACGGTCAGCGAATCGCTGCGCGGGGTGATGTAGAGATAGTCGTCGTACAACTCGTGATCATTGGCGCAATAGCTCAATTGTGCTGTCGCACAGGAAGCGCAGACATGAAGCGCCAACGGATAGCGTTTGACGTGGTTTTCCGGCGCGCTCAGCAACGCGTTGGCAAAGGGATGGTTGCCCAGATCAATCACGCAGAAGGTTTCGCCGCCGCAGACCCGGCAATCGAATTGCCAGCCTTCCTGGCGTGTGGGGTTGTTTCCCGTCATTCCCGAAGTCATCGCAAGCATCCCTGAAAAGCGCGCCCAAGATCGCGGTCTGAAAGCCCGCGGAACGGAGCGAGATATTAGCCTGAGGAGCCGGCTTGTCGCGGGTTTCGAAGGTAAATTTTTTTATGCCATGCTGGACAAGGCGGCCATCAGATCGGCATTGTCATCGCCACCTGCGGCATCAGCCAAGCCCCCTTGGGACTCCAGATGCGCGAGATAGCCATGCGTGCGCAGTAACTCGGCCCACTGCTCGGCAACGTCGCGGGTCGGGTGCCAGGGCCCTCGTTCGACGACGGGCCTGGCGGTGCCGTTGGTGTATTTGGTGACGACGCGGAACATGGGCTGGGGTCCTTGAATCAGGCGACGGCGTTTTTCCCTTTTTGCCAGAGCACGTCACCGCGACCGCCCGCCAGATTCAGATGACGACCAAGGACAAACAGCAGGTCGGAAAGGCGATTGACGTAACAGCGAGCGGCATCAGAGAGGGGCTCTGCGTGATCCAGGCGGACCATGGCGCGTTCGGCGCGCCGACAGATGGTGCGGCACAGGTGAGCCAGGGCCGCGGGGCGGGTGCCGCCGGGCAAAATGAATTCCTTGAGCATGGGCAGCGCGTGATTGAAGTTCTCAACCAGGGCTTCCAGGCGGCTGACTTGGGTCGTTTTCATCACCGCCATGCCCGGCAGACACAATTCGCCCCCCAGATCGAAGAGGTCGTGCTGAATGTCGTGCAGTGCCGTTTGCACGGCAATCGGCAGGTCTTCGCACAGCAGTAGGCCGATTGCCGAATTCAGTTCGTCAACTTCGCCGATGGCGTCGATGCGCAAGCTGTCCTTGCCGGTCCGCGAACCGTCTCCCAGGCCGGTACTGCCGGTGTCGCCCGTGCGGGTGACGATTTTTGACAGGCGGTTGCCTTTGCGTTCCGTGTCACGATCTGCTGCGTTTTCCATGCGTATCTGCCGTTTTTCTTGATTAACGCAGATTATACTTTTTGCTTGATCCCGCCGAGTGTCGTTGACATGCCAAAGTTTGCCGCCAATCTCAGTTTTTTGTTCACCGAAGTCCCTTTTGAAGAACGTTTCGCCTTGGCGGCGGCCGCCGGCTTTACCGGGGTGGAATATCTTTTTCCTTACGATTGGCCGCAAGCCGAGATTCAGGGATGGCTAGGCCAGGCCGGGCTAAAGCAGGTTCTGTTCAATTTGCCGCCGGGCAACTGGGCGGCGGGAGATCGCGGGATGGCCTGCATACCGGGGCGGGAAGCCGAATTTGCCGAGAGCGTTGAACTCGCCCTTGATTATGCCCGGGCGCTGCATTGTCCCCGTGTGCACTGTATGGCTGGTCTGCGTCCCGCGGGGGGGGACGAATCGGCGATTGAAGCCTGTTACATCGCCAATGTCCGCCGGGCGGCCGACCGACTGGCGACGGCCGGCATCACGGTATTGATCGAGCCCATCAATAGCCGCATCGATATGCCCGGCTACTGGCTGGATGACGTTGCACGGGGTTTTTCCTTGCTGGCGCGAGTCGACCGCGAGAATGTGAAATTGCAGCTCGACCTCTATCACGCCCAGATCATTCAGGGCGATCTGGCACGGACCTTGGCGACGCATCTCGATGAGATCGGCCATATCCAGATTGCCGATAATCCTGGACGTCATCAGCCGGGAACCGGCGAAATCCACTTTCCCTATCTGTTCGAACGCCTCGATGCCCTTGGCTACGGTGGCTGGGTGGGCTGCGAATATCGCCCCACGGGCGCGACAAGTGACAGCTTCGAGTGGCTGGAAAAACTCTGCTAAGCCGGCGTTGACCGGTGCCGACGGTGAGGATCAGCGGCCAGGCGGTCATCGGGAGGCTCTGCCTTTCATGGTAATCTCTCGAAAAACAGAGGAGCGGGAATGCCAATCGCCGTAGACGCCTGCGCAGCGCAGCACCAGGGAGATCGAAAGGAACAACAGGATCGTGTCGCGATCCTGCCGCACTCGCGCAAAAAGGGTATTGCGCTGGCGGTGGTAGCCGACGGTATGGGCGGACATACCGGCGGTGCGCTGGCTGCCGAGCAGGTGGTCCACACCGTCAAAACCAATCTCGAACACTTCACGCCGCCCGATGAAAGCGCCCGCTTCATGCTGGAAAACAGCATGCGTGAAGCACACACGATGATCAAGGCCTCGCGGTTCATCAACGAAAAAGATCCGCATAGCACAGCCGTCATGCTCTTGCTGCAACCCGGTTGCATCACTTGGGGTTATTGCGGTGACAGCCGCTTGTATCATTTCCGCGGGCGAAAACTGCTCAGCCGGACCATCGATCATTCGTTTGTCGAACATTTGGTCGCGGTTGGCAAAATTACGCCAGAGCAGGCCTTGACGCATCCCAATCGCAACGTGCTGCTAACGTCCTTGGGCGGGCAGGATGAGCCGCGTTTTGATTTCGGCGAAACCACCGATTTGCGCGCCGGCGACAGCTTCATGCTGTGTTCCGATGGGATTTGGGCGTATTTCGATGAAGACGAAATCGGTGTCCTGCTGGCGGAAAACTCCGCGCGTATCGCGTGTGAAAAGATGATCGATATGGCCCGAGTTCGCGCCGAAGGCGGTGGCGATAACCTGTCGCTGGCTGTGGTTCGTTTGGTGGAGGTTGAAGTGCCCAAGCCAAAACCGCCACCGGGCTTTGTCCCCCGGGACTACCGCTGAAAATCTGTTGTTAAAAAAGACCAAGGGCCCGAACAGGCCCTTGGTTTTATGTGGCAAGCAGCAATCCCATCCTCAGGATTTTCGGCCCAGCCCGCCGAGTAGTGCCGCCACGACGCGCTTGGGTTTGTGGGGGTCGGCCTTGATCGGTGGGGTCGGTGAATCGGGCAAATCACCGCGGGGGGCGGTTTCCTCGTAAGGTTTGCTGAAGTCGAAACCGTCGGCCGCGATCATCGGATTGCGGCGTGGCCGACGTTCGCTGCGATCACGCTCTTGGCGCTCCGGCTTGTGGGCCAGCGGCGGTTTGGCGGGTACCGCCGGGGCGCTGCGTTTGCGTTTGTTGCCCGGCGGGATGGGGCGTTTGATCAGCTTCTCGATGTCGACCAGATAAATGACCTCATGGGCGCTGACCAGCGAAATGGCATTCCCGGATTTTCCTGCGCGCCCGGTACGGCCAATCCGGTGAACGTAGTCTTCCGGGGTGTGCGGCAGTTCATAGTTGATGACGTAGGGGAGGTCATCCACGTCCAGTCCGCGAGCGGCGACGTCGGTGGCAATCAAGGCGTGGGTTTCACCGGCCTTGAAGGCGTCGAGGGCCTTGATGCGCTCGATCTGGCTTTTGTCGCCGTGAATGGCATCGGCCTTGATGCCTGCTCGCTGCAACTCGCGGGTGAGGCGGGAGCAGCCCTGTTTGGTGCGCATGAAGACGATGCATTGGCGAATTTCGCCTGAGCGCAAGAGGCGCGTGAGCAAGCCGCGCTTGCCAAACTCCGATACCGGGTGAACGCGGTGGGTGATGGTGTCGGAAACCTGATTTCGGCGAGCCACTTCAACCAGCACCGGCATTTTGAGCATGGTGTCGGCCAGTTTCTTGATTTCGTCGGAGAACGTGGCCGAGAACAACAGGCTCTGGCGCTGCGCCGGCAGCATGTTGAGGATGCGGGTGACGTCGGGCACAAAGCCCATGTCGAGCATGCGGTCGGCCTCGTCGAGCACCAGCGCCTGCACGGAACTGAAACTCACACTCTTGTTTTCGACGTGATCCAGCAGTCGACCGGGGGTGGCCACCAAAATTTCGACGCCCTTTTTGAGTTCGGCAATCTGCGGTTTGATGTCGACGCCACCAAAGGCGCACATCGCGCGCAGCGGCGTATGTTTGCTGTACGCTTTGACCGACTCGAAAACCTGTAGTGCCAATTCGCGGGTGGGCGCAAGGATCAGGGCGCGTACCGGGTGTTTTGCCGGCGACGGACTGCTGCTGGCAAAAGGCAGGATGCGCTGCAGGATGGGCAGTGTGAAGGCCGCTGTTTTTCCCGTGCCGGTTTGCGCGCCGCCCATGATGTCCTTGCCGCTGATGACCAGCGGAATGGCTTGCGCCTGAATCGGCGTGGGCTTGCTATAGCCCATTTCGTTCAGTGCTTTTAAAAGTTCCGGGGCCAGACCCAGGTCGGCAAAGGTGGTTTCCGGACTGGCCGTGGCGGCAGTTTGAGCGGCATCGAGGCCGGCTAAGGTATTGATTTCAGACATGGGGCCGGATTATACGCTGTCCGGCGTACAAGCGGCCCACTAAGTCCGGCTTGTCGGTGGTGCTGTCAACACGGCCGGTCAGAGATCGGCGATCATGCTTTCAAGCTGAAGCCGGTTGATTGGCTTGACCAGAATGTCGTCAAAGCCCACTTCGAGAAACTTGGCGCGCTCTTCCGGATAGGCGTGTGCCGTGTACGCGATGATGCGCATCGGGCGTTCGCCTTGTATCTCGCGCAAACGGACACAGGTGTCTTCCCCTGACAGGCCCGGCATGCTGATATCGAGCAAGACCAGGCTGAATGGCTGGGCGGCAGCCAGCGGCAGTGCGGCGTCGCCCGAGGCAGCTTCGACAATTTGCCAGCCCAGCTTTTTGAGGATGGTGCCGGCAAGCAAGCGATTCGTCGAATTGTCGTCAACGACCAGTGCAATACGTTCAGGCATTCGGAGTATCCAGCGGAAGGAGGATGGTAAAGCTTGAACCAACGCCAACTTCCGACGTCAGTTCAACGCGACCGCCCATATTCTCCACCAGTTGTTTGACGAGGGCCAGCCCCAATCCGGTGCCGCCGTGCTCGCGTGTCAGGAAGTTTTCAAGCTGTTTGAATTTTTCAAAGACGATGCCATGAAACTCGGCGGGGATGCCAGGGCCCGTATCCTTGACCGAGACGGCCAGTTCACCGGTGCTGGTGATTGCACTGAGGGAAATGCTGCCTTCAGTCGTAAACTTGACTGCATTATTCAAGAGGTTGTTCAGCACCTGCCGGAAGCGCGTCGGATCGGTGACGAATGTCATCGGCAGGTCGTCGGCCAGACTGATGTTGAGCGTTAATCCCTTGGCTTCGGCTGCGCCCCGGTGAAGATTGGCGGTTTCCTCGAGGAAGGCGGACAGCGGAATCGGTACGGCGCTGAAGGTCATTTCGCCGGCTTCGATTTTGGTCAGGTCAAGAATTTCGCTGACCAGGTTGAGGAGATGCTGGCCACTCTGGTGAATGATGTTGGCGTATTCCTGCTGGTCGGGTTCTTCGAGTTCCGTCTTGAGCAGGTCGGCAAAGCCGAGAATGCCGTTGAGCGGTGTGCGCAATTCGTGCGATACCGTGGCCAGGAAGGCGGATTTTGCCCGGCTGGCTTCCTCGGCCTTTTCCTTGGCTTCTTCCAGTCGCTTGAAGGACTCTTCGACGGAGTCAGCCATGCGGTTGAAGGAGCGGGCCAACTCACCCATTTCGTCGGGCGACTCACCGTCCAGGCGATGACCGAGAT
>JAKLLI010000085.1 GCA_023150195.1 Azonexus sp. | reverse complement strand
ACGCGCAGGATGGCTTCGCAATAGGTGAGGATGTCCTGCCAGGGCAGGAAGTTGCGGATGACTTGGCCGCGGATCGGGGTGCGGCCCAGCCCGCCGCCGACGATCACGGTAAACCCGATCTGGCCGTCGATTTCTTTCAGATGCAGGCCGATGTCGTGGAACCAGGTAACGGCGCGGTCTTCGCGGGTGCCGGAGATGGCAATCTTGAATTTGCGCGGGAGGAAGGCGAATTCGGGATGGAAGGTCGTCCATTGACGGAGGATTTCCGCCAGCGGGCGCGGGTCGATGATTTCATCGGCAGCCACACCGGCAAACTGGTCGGTGGTGATGTTGCGCAGGCAGTTACCGGAGGTCTGGATGGCGTGCATTTCCACCTCGGCCAGTTCGGCGAGAATCTCCGGCACATCTTCAATTTTGGGCCAGTTCAGCTGCAGGTTGTGGCGGGTGGTGAAATGGCCGTAACCGCGATCGTACTTGCGGGCAACCGAAGCCAGGGTGCGCAGCTGGGTGCTATTCATCATGCCGTAGGGCACGGCGATGCGGAACATCGGTGCATGACGCTGGATATACAGCCCGTTCTGCAGGCGCAGGGGGCGGAATTCGTCATCGGCAAGCTCGCCGGCTTTCCAGCGGCGAACCTGATCGCGGAACTGCGCGACCCGTTCGTTGACCAGTTGGCGGTCGATGGCATCGTAGATATACATGAAACGTCCTTAAGCGAGGATCAGCTTGCTGCCGATCAATACGAGCATGGAGGCAAGGAGGCGGCGCAGGATGTGCTCCGGCACCTTGGCGGAAAGATGGCTGCCGATCCAGATGCCGGGCAGGGAGCCGAGCAGGAGGCTGCCGAGCAGGGACCAATCAACGCTGCCGAGCATCCAGTGGCCGAGGCCGGCGACCAGCGTCAGCGGTACGGCGTGGGCAACATCGGAGCCGACGATGCGGACCGGGCTGAGCTTGGGATAGAGGAAAAAGAGGACAGCCACGCCCAGGGCGCCGGCACCAACGGAAGAAATGGTGACCAGCACACCGAGAATGGCGCCAACAGCGACCGTGATCTTGCCCAGGCAGCATTGGCGCAGCGGGGATTCATCATGGCGACTGGCGTACTCACGCAGCTTGCGACCGAAAAGAATGGCCACGGCGGTCAACACCAGTGCAAACCCCAAACCGTGAGACACGATGGCGCCAATGGTGTTGCTGCCTTTGGGCAACTGGGAGAGGACGAGGATGGTGAGCGCGGCGGCTGGAATGCTGCCCGCGGCAAGGCGACCGGTGATCTGCCAGTCGATGTGGCCTTTGCGGCCGTGGGCAACGGTGCCGCCAGCTTTGGTCAGGGCGGCGTACAGCAGGTCGGTGCCAACCGCAGTGGCAGGATGCACGCCAAACAGCAGCACGAGCAGCGGTGTCATCAGCGAGCCGCCGCCAACGCCGGTCAGGCCGACGATGGCGCCCACTGCAAAGCCGGAAAGGGTATAGAGGTAGTCCATGGGGGCGCATCGTACCGGCTCAGGATGGAATCAAAAAGAATATTGAGTTAGATTGTTATGAGATTTTGTTATTAAGAGGCGGCATGAAACTCCAACAATTGCGCTACATCGTGGAAATCCAGCGACAAGGCTTGAACGTTTCGGAGGCGGCTGAGGTGCTGTACACCTCGCAACCCGGGGTGTCCAAGCAGATCAAGCTGCTGGAGGATGAACTGGGCATCGCGATTTTCGAGCGTAGCGGCAAACGTTTCGTCAGCGTCACCGAGCCGGGCAAGGTGGTGCTCGAAATCGCCCAGCGCGTCCTGCGCGAGGCCGAAAATCTCAAACGCGCGAGCGCCGAGTTCTCGGCCGGCGATGCCGGGCGGCTGGTGCTGGCGGCCACGCACACGCAGGCGCGTTATGCCTTGCCGACCGTGGTGCGAGACTTTGTTGCCCGTCATCCGCAAGTCAAACTGGAAATGCACCAGGGCAATCCGCAGCAGATCGCCGACTGGGTCGCCAACGGTGAGGCCGATGTCGGTATCGCGACGGAGTCGCTGAATGCCCATCCGCAATTGGTGTCCTTCCCGGTGCAGCAGTGGGCGCATTGCGTCATCGCCCCCGAGGGGCATCCGATTCTGGCCAATGCGCCTTTGTCGCTCAGCGCACTGGCTGAGTGGCCCTTGATTACCTATGACGCGGCCTTTACCGGACGTTCCAACATCAACCGGGCGTTCGAACGGCTGGAAATCGAGCCCAACATCACGTTGACCGCACTCGATGCCGACGTGATCAAGACCTACGTGAGTCTGGGGCTGGGGCTGGGTATCATCGCGCAACTGGCTTTCGATCCGCAGCGAGACAGCGGGCTGGTGGCCATGCATGCAGGGCATCTGTTCGAATCGAACACCACTCGCCTGGCGGTGCGTCGCGGCAGCTATTTGCGCCGCTTCGATTACGACTTTATCGAACTGTTCGCCCCCCATTTGTCACGTCGGGTGGTCGACATGACGCTGGAAGGCGGCGGGGATGCCTGGCAGCTATAAGCGGCCTTAAAACATCATCAGGAAATTGGCGTGGAAGCGGCGATCACCGGCCTGCCGGCTGGCACCGCCCTGCGTCACCCGCGCCCAGTCCAGGCGCAGGCTGCTGTGGCGGGTGTAATGGATACGCAGCCCCAGCCCGTTACTGGCGATGGATTCCCGCGCCGTTTCGCCGGCCAGCACATGATTACGGTCAACCCGCGCGCCATCGAGAAAAGCCAGCGCGCTGACGTGCCAGTCGGGGACATTCAGGTAGGCACCGAAATCCGGGGTGCTGAGTTCGACGCCATAGCGTTGTCCGCGGTCATCGGCCAGTTGGCGTTCGTAGAAACCGCGCACCGAATCGGCACCGCCGACCCCGAACTGTTCGCCTGGAATCAGGGCATCCCGCGTGTATTGGCCATTGAGGCCGGCGCGCAGCGACCAGTCGTTGATGAGACTCAGGGTTGCACCCAACTGATAACGCAGGATCGTGAAGTCGGCACTGGCCGCGCTGCGCGTATTGCGGAAACTGTCGTCGCGCCCGTTGTCGCCACCGGGCAGGTTGCGCAAAAGATCGACGCCCAGATTCAGGCTGGCCGGCCCGAGCCGGGCGTCGCCCCGGTAGGCCAGCGCGAGCGGGTGGGTGGTGACATCCGGCACCAGACTGCCGCCAACGCCCGTGAAATTGACGTTGTTGAGATAGGCCCGGTATTCCAGCCCGGCATTCACCTGGTGTTGCCAGTCGCCCCAGCGCGGCAGCATGTGCTCATAGCGCAGGGACGCGATATAGCCCTTGCCGGAGATGCCCACCTGGCCAGCCGCCGTTTCCAGCGTGCCGGAATTGACGTTGGAGTAACCGGCGGAAATTTCGATGGCATCGCCTTGCGCATAAAGCGGGAGGCGGTAACCCAGCCCGACAATGCTGACTTGGCTGAGATGGTCGGGCGAAGTCACGTATTGCAGGGTGGCGCTGTGATCGCGGTCAAACAGGTTGTTGTGCTGCAGGACAAACCCGGTGCGGTAGCGGCCGGTAGCGTATCGGCCGTTACTGTCAGGCGCGCCGCTGTTATCGGCGATCAACGCGACACGCCAGGGACTGTCGTCCTGCACCTTGATCTGGGCATCGACCTCACCGGCAACGCTGCCTTGCCGGAATACCAGCTGGGTCGATTTGGCCGGGTTGTCATTGGCCAGCCGCAATGCTGCGTCGATGGCATGCATGTTGGGCTGCTGCCCTTCGTTCAGCATGGGCAGGCTGGACCGGATATTTTGCGGGGTGAAGTGCTGGGCACCGGTGACGGAAATTTTGCGGATGCGGCCTTCAACGATCTGTAGCCGGACGATGCCGTCATCGATTTCCTGTGCCGGGAGCACGACCTTGACGGCGCCGAAGCCGGATTTTATATAGCGTTTTTCCAGTGCGGAGACCGCCGCCTGTATCCGGGCAAAACTCCCATCTTTTCCGGTAAAGCCTTGCAACAGCGCATCAATTTCCAGGGCGTCGAGCAGGGTGTTGCCCTGGTGGCGGAAGCCATTGATGGCAAAGGTCGGGTCTTCGTCGTCGGCTCTTGCAGCAGCGGTCGGGGAGTGGGCAGTTGCAACTGCGCCGGAGAGCTCGGGTGTTGCCTGCAAAGGGCTTGCCGCCAGCAGGGCGGCCGTGAGGGCAAGTCGGAAAACGGCGTCGCGCGCCGCGCAGGGAATACGCATGCTTAACGGGTTCTGCAAGCCGCCGGATCGATGCGCATGGAGCGCATCCAGGCATCCTGTTGCAGGAAATTGGGCTGGGTGTTCAGTCGGTAGAGATCGAGGCCGTTACGGGCGGCAAACCCGGTTTCGCCTTTGCGCAGTATCAGGGTACGGCCGTCCTGACGAACGATCACGCTGCCTGATTTGACCTCGGTGTACAGGCCGGGACCGTGAGGTAGGGCGTCACCTGCCGTGGTGGCCGGCGATTTTTGCGCTGGCTTGGCTGGCGCATCGTCATCGGCAATCTCCTCGTCCTGTTCCTCACAATGCTCCTTCGCGCACAGGCGCGCGACGAAATCCGTGCCGCGAATACCGATGGTGGCGGTGCCGCCCTGCAGGCGATAGGCATCCTGATTGCCGCGTTTTCCAATCAGCCCGGTGACGGTGCGCAAGCCCCCCTTGAGCAGGCGGATCAGCGCCGCATCATCCGCGGGCCTGGCTTCGTCGAAGCGGTAATCATCGATGGCGAGCCGGGAGGATGGCCGCAGTGCGACCTCGGCACCATCGCTGAAGCGCAACTTGGCGTAAGAACTGCGTTCGGTGGTGATGACATCCCCCGCGGCCAGCGTCGATCCGGCTGCCAGCAACAGGCGCTTGCCATCACTGCGGACAAGATAGACTGTGCCGTCCACCATTGCCAAAGTGGCTGCCGGATCAGCCAGTGCGCAGGCCGGCAGGCAGAGCATTACGGTCAACAGGCGGAAAAAGCGAAAAATCATCGGCATTGCCTTAATGTCGGGTCGTCAGACAGGCGGCTTTCATCCGACTCGTTGCCCGTGGCGCCGGCGTTGCTCTGGCTGAGTTGGGTGGAGAGCAAGGAGAGACTGCGCGTGGTGGGCTGATAACTCAGCGTCGTCAGGTCTGCGGCAGGTCCCGTGACCGTACCTGCCGCAGACAACAGCCGCACGGCATAGTTGGCGCCACCATTGCCGTCGTTGATCACATAGCCCGGTTGGATGCTCAGGGTCGTGCTGCCGACCAGGCCGCTGTCGAATGCCTGCGTCAGCGCGCTGATGCTGTCGCTGCCCTGAAGCCCTCGGCTGATGGGGATCAGGGTGGAAGTCGTAAGCGCCTGGCCGTCGCTGCCCAGGCGATATTCACGCTGGTCTGCTTGCGCACTCAGGGTCAGCGTGGCGGTGCTGATCTCCCCGCGCAATGCCGGGTTGAACTGCACGCCATAAACTGCCGTGCTGCCCTCGTTGACCGTAACATTCAGGCCATTGAGCGTCACTGCCTTGTTGCTGCCGACATGAGGGGTGTCGTAGGTCGCCGAGTCGTAGCTGAAGGTGGCGTTCAGAAACGCTGTACCGCTACCGTTTAGGGAAAGCACGCTGGGAGAGACGAGAGCGGTCGCCGTGCTGTCATAAATTTTGTGGAGGGCAGTGGCCACGATGTCGGCGGTCAGCGACGTGCGATGGATAAAACCATTACCACTGCCGGGGCCGCTGTACGCCCGCGTCGGGTCGTACTCAAGTCCATAGTGACGGAAATTCGCCAGCAGCGCCCCGGGGCTGTCGCTGCTTGGGTCGGTCGAATAGACCAGCCAGCGCTTGCCTGTATTCGGCGCGAGGTCGCCGCCGTCAACCCGGAAATTGCCGCCGGCAACCAGCGTCACATCGCGATTGCTGCTGATGCGGGATTGCAGGACGAGATCGCTGCCCGCATTCAGGATGAGGCCGACAGTGCTGGCGGCATCGCTGTTGGCGCCATCCAGTTGCACGTTGCCGCTGACGGTCAACTGCCCGGTGGTGGACAGATTCCCCTGAGTGAGTGACAGGGGGCCCAGTGCCAGGTCACCCTGGTTTTTCAGCGTCAATTGTTCAGCCTCGCCCTGGAGGCGACGAATCTGGTTACTCGTCCCGCTCAAAGTCGCGGCACCGACGGTCTCCAGGGTCAGCTGGTCGGCCACAATGCGGCCGCTGGCCGCTTGCGTCAGTGTGCCGCTACCTTCCGTGGTGAAGGCAATTTGTGGCGCTTGCAGCGTACCGTCAAGCTGAATGGCCTGCGTGTCCCCGGCTTGGAGCTTCAGGCTGCCGTTGCCAAGCTGTAGTGCGGCATCGGCGCTGGTCAAGGCGAGACCCGCCTGCAGACGGCTGTCCTGCGCCAGGTTCAGCGAACTGGCGGCCGCGATGGAGAGCGGCGCATTGCTGACGAGATTTTTGGCGGATTGCACACCAGCAAGCGTGATGGCCGACGTTGTCGTCACCAAGGCATTTTCCCAGGCGAGCGGCGCATGGCCGAGGGTCCAGTTCGTCGCTGTCGCCCACTGCTGATCGCCGGCCAACCCGAGCCAGCGATTGGTCGACAACTGGTTGCGCAACACCGGGGCGCTGCTGCCGTTGCTATACCAAGTGCTGCTTGCGCTGAGGTCACTGGATAAACTCCAGCCGACGAAATTGGACGCCACGTTCAGCGCGCTGGCGCTCAAACCCGAGCCACCACCGGAGGTGGCGTAATGCGCTGTGTTCCAGTAGCTGCCATTGATGATGCCACCCTGCTCGTTATAACCCACCAGGCCACCAGCCAAACTATCTCCGGGAAGGCGGGTGACGGCAACACTGGCAAAACTGCGGTTAATCTTGGCTGCGCCGCGATTGAGTCCGACTAGACCCCCGAGGCTGCCATGGGTGCCGCCAGCGACGCTGCCCAGCGCATAGCTGTCACTGATCGAGCCCCCATTCCCGTGTTCGCCCACCAGCCCGCCCACCCAGCCGTAATAAGGCTGCGACGTCGGATGCAGCGACAATTTGACGTAGGCGCCCGAGCGCTCGATGATCCCGTCGCTATAGCCGGCGATGCCCCCCAGATGGTCATCGCCAAGGATGGTGATGTCAGCAAAGGTATCGGAAATTCGGCCGCCCTGGTTGTAGCCGACGATGCCGCCCCGGTAATCGACTGCCCCGCCGTTATAACCGATCCCGCTCAGTGATCCCTGTACCTGGACATTGGCGATGTGGCCAGTGCTGGTCAGCTTGCCGGCAATGGCGCCCAGATACGTCTTGCTGCGCAGGTTGAACTGGCTCAGTTGCAGGTTGCGCACGGTGCCGGAGAGCGTGCCGAATAGCCCGATCCGATCGACGGTCGGTTGATCAATGCTGAGCTTGCTGAGCGTGTGGCCCAAGCCATCCAGGACGCCGCTGAAGGTCGTCCAATGGGAGTACTGCCGGACCAGTTGCGCAAAATCTGGTAATTCTGTCCGTTGACCGCGAAATGCGCATTGGCCCCGAGGAGGTCGACGCGGCCCAGTGGCCCCAAGGTATAGGCCTCCGCACCGTGCAACAGGGCGAGTCCACCGGACAGACCAGAAATGCTCAGGACGCCGTTGATGCTGAGGGTGTTGCCCGATTTCAAGGTCAAGGTCGTGTTGGCGTTCCACGCCAGGTTGGTCTCTATGGCGACCTCGTTGTCTGCCTGCAGCACCAGGTTGTTGCTGGCCAGGCTGGCTTCGACGGTTGCCGCTCGCAAGCGGGAAAGGCTGGGATCGGCGCTGCTGGTGTCCTGATCGTTGGCGATCACGCGCAGGGAGGCCGGGTCGAGCAGCAGGGTGCCTTGTTGCCCATTTTCTGCCCGGGTGTTGGCCAGCGCCTGATAGTCGAGGCGGTTTTTTCCCGAGACTTCGATGAGACCGCCGTTGCCCGCCGTTTGGCCACCCTGGGCGCTCAGCATGCCGGCGGCCGTGGTTTGGCCGTTCGACCAGGCAACGATGACGCCGCCGTCGCCTTGGATGCCGGCGTCAGCTTTCAGCTGGCTGGCGTTGCTGATTTGCAGGCTGTCGGCGACCGGGCGTGTGGCATCCGTTGTTTTGCCCATCAGTGCCGCGTTGTCCCGCCACGCAGAGGGCAGGGGACTGGCCCCGCCCTGATAGTCACCGCCGAGCAGGATGGCGCCACCCCCCTGGTTGCCGCTCGCATCGAGAACCCCGTCGATGGCAATGGCCTGGGCACGTACATCGATCAAACCGCCTTGCCCGTCACCGTTCTGCGCGCGAGCGCCATGCCCGATGGCACTGACTTGACCGGCCAAGGCAATTTGGCCTTGGTCTGCGGTCAACACGATTTCCCCGCCGTTATTGCCATTGGCCTGCAGGAGGCCTTGACTGTCGATACGCGAATCGGCGCGCAGTGTGATCCGGCCGTTTTTCCCGCGTACCGCAGTGGTGGCCTCAACGAGCCCGGTGTTGCGGATCAGGCCGCCAAAAATGCTCACCCGCGAGGCGATCAGTTGCCCGAGGTTGTGCGCTTCTCCCGTGCGGTTGGCGACTTCCACCTGAATGGCGGGATGATCGGGATCAACGATGCTGACCTGCTGCCCGGCGGCCAGCAGAATGTCGCCTTCCGGGGTGTGAATCAGGCCGGAATTTTCAATTTGCGGGGCAATCAGAATGACCGCGCCGCCGTCTGCCGTCTTGAGTTCGCCAGCATTGCGGATTGCCCCGGCGCCATCGCTACCGGTAAACCGCCATTTGCCCGAGAGAAAGTCGGCATCGCTGAGTTGCAGGGTGGAGACCAGCAGGCCGGCAACATCGACACGGGCATCCCGGGAAAACAGCACGCCGTTGGGATTGATCAGCAACACGCGGCCGTTGGATTGGAGGGCGCCGAGAATCTGGCTCGGATCGCCCCCGGTGACGCGGTTCAGGACCTGACTTTGGGCGCTTTGCTGAATGAAGCGGGTCAGTTCGCCGCGGTCGATATTGAAGGACTGCCAGTTGATGATGGCGCCCGGGCTGTTGGTGATGTTGAGCACCTTGCCCGTTTGCACCATGCTGACCTGACCAGCCAGCACATGGGCGCCTTGCGGCACTGCGCCCGAAATCAGCGGAAAGCAGGCGGCGACGGCGGCGGCCAGCGTGGTGAGCGTGGTGCGGGCGGAAAATGAGGGCATGCGTGCTGGTGGGGCGCGAAAAGCAACCTCGCGATTCTCGCATGAGAACGGGATGGATGGTGCCTTGAATTTCCTTATCGGGCTGATTTGAAATAAAAAACCCGCCACATGGGCGGGTTGTTCCGGGGGCGCCAGCCTGGGTTAGTTGACCTTGGCCTTGCCGCGCAGTTCTTTCACCAGATTTTCAACCTGCATCTGGCTGGCGCGCTGCTGCAGCTGCGGCTTGACCTGATCGAAGCTGGGGGCTTGCAGGGCACGGCTGTCTTCCAACTGGATGACGTGATAGCCGAAATCCGACTTCACCGGCTGCTTGGTGTATTCCCCCTTTTTCAGCGCAACGAGCGCATCGGCAAAGGGCTTGACGTAGGTGTTGGCCGGGCTCCAGCCGAGATCACCGCCCTTTTCGCGGGAGCCGGGGTCCTTGGACTGTTTGGCCAGATCGGCCAGCTTTTCGCCTTTGTCGAGTTTGGCGATGATGGCCTTGGCGTCCTCTTCCTTTTCAACCAGCACGTGGCGGCTGCGGTATTCGGTGTTGCCCAGATTGGATTTGATCAGGTCGTATTCGGCCTTCAGTTGCGCATCGCTGATCGGATTGGCGCGCAGATACTCGGTGACGAAGGCGCTGATCAACACGGCCTGCTTGGCCAATTCGACCTGACCTTGGACGGCCGGCTTCTTGTCCAGCCCCTTCTTGCGCGCTTCCTGCGCCAGCAGTTCGCGGCGGATCAGTTCTTCGCGCACGGCACCTTGCAGTTCCGGCGAGTCCGGGGCGCCTTGAGCGCGTTGCTGGCCAATGAAGGCATCAAACACGGATTGCGAGATCGCCTGGCCGTTGACCGTGACAAAGGGCTTGGTCTGGGCGATGGCGGAGTTTGCGGCAAGTGAGGCGACCAGCAGCGCGGTCAGGCCAAGGGCTTTTTTCATGAAAGTTCCTGAGGGTGAAAACGAAAAAAATTATGCATGGGCCGGCGGTGCGGCATCAATGCTGAGTGCGTGAATGGCATCTTGCATCAGATCGCCGGCAGCATCGTAGATCAGGCGGTGTCTGGCAAGGGTATTTTTCCCGGCGAACGCGGTCGACCGGATGATCACCCGAAAATGCCCGCCCTGGCCGGCGCCGGCGTGGCCAGCATGTAAGGCGGAGTCGTCGATGATTTCCAGCGATGCCGGATTCAGGGCCGCCAGACGGTTTTCCAGCGAGCCGGGGTGGTCTTCACCGATGATGACGTAAAGCATTAGTTTTCCTCGATGTATTTGGACAGAACAGCGCCTTGGGCCAGGACGAACACCAGCATCAGCCCCATGCCGCCAAACAGCTTGAAGTTAACCCAGCTGTCGGTTGAAAAATTGAAGGCGACGAAGAGGTTGAGCAGGCCCATGACGACAAAAAAACCGACCCAGGCCAGCGTCAGCTTGGGCCACAGCGCGTCGGGCAAGGTGAGCTGTTCGCCCAGCATGCTTTTCAGCGGCGCTTTGCCGAGCACGAAGTGGGCAATGCCGAGACTGCCGGCAAACACCCAGTAGAGGATGGTGGGCTTCCATTTGATAAAGGCTTCGTTCTGGAAGATCAGCGTCATGCTGCCGAAAACGATCACCAGAATCAGGCTGATCCACAGCATCTTGTCGACTTTGCCGTGACGAAGCCGGACCCAGACGATCTGGGCAATCGTGGCGACAATGACGACGACCGTGGCGAGCAGAATCGGGGCCTGAGTCAGGTTGACCGTGCTCTGCCCCAGTAATTGGCTGACATAGTCGGCCGCGGCATCCGGATGTTTTTCGGCGAGCTTGAAGCTGGCGAAAAAAAGCATGACCGGGAAAAGGTCGAAGAGTAGTTTCATGGCGGCGCATTATATACTGCACCGATTCCCCTCACGGCAGCGCGACGAGATGCATAACGTTCTGATCATCGACGACAGCGATATCAACCTGACCCTGATCAAGGCCCTGGTGCTCAAGCTGGGCGATTGCGAGCCCACCTTGTTCGCCGAACCGGAAAAAGCGCTGGCCTGGTGCAAGGACAATCTGCCGGATCTGGTCATCGTCGATTACATGATGCCGGTGATGGATGGGTTGGAGTTCATCAGCGCGTTTCGCCTCATCCCGGGACGCACCGAGATTCCTGTGCTCATGATCACGGCCAATGACCAGAAGGATATTCGCTACGATGCCTTGCGCGGCGGGGCCAACGATTTCCTGACCAAGCCGATCGATCGCATTGAGTTCTCGGCGCGGGTCAAGAACATGCTTTCGCTGCGCGACGGGCAAAAATACCTGCAGGATCGTGCTGCGTATCTGGAAGAGCTGGTTGATGAACGGACTCGCGAAATCCGTGAACGCGAGCGCGAACTGATCTACCGGATTTCGCGCGCGGCCGAGTTCCGCGATCCGGAAACCGGCGCGCACATTCAGCGCATGGCGCACTATTCGGAAATCATCGCCCGTGGTCTGGGATTGGACGAAAAGCTGTGCAAACTGATT
>JAKLLI010000084.1 GCA_023150195.1 Azonexus sp. | reverse complement strand
TGCCGTGACCGGCCAGCCGATTTCGCCAAGACACGCGGCTTCCCAGGCACTGCCACAACCGGGGATCAGGGTGCGCAAAGGTTCGGGCTGACGGGCGATGAAGTCAGCGAAATTGTCCGGCACCTTGCCGGCATCCCAAGGGGTCGTGCCTTCGACGAAGCGCTTGCACCAGAAGTCAGGATGTTCCGGACGCTGGTCTGCGGGTTTTTCGATATCACTCATGGGGTTTTCAATTTGCGGGCAGATTGCTCGATGCCCTCTTCCAGGTAGCTTTGATAAAAATCGGGCAAGCGGGTGCCGACAATGGGGTCCATCAATGCGCGGCCACCGGGGCCGTAGAAGGCAACCACGGGCACCAGCTTGATGCCTTGTCTGGCAGCAAAATCGGCGTGGGTCGTGGGTTGACCGTTGAAGTCGCGCAGTGCTGCGTTGTCCTTGTCCTGCCCGATTTCCCGGATGACAACGCGTGGTCCGTAGCGGGGGTCGGAGGCCAGCGGGACCAGATGATGGCGTTTGATCAGCTTGCAGAATTTGCAGTCTTCCCGGCTGTAAATGACGATCAGCGGGCCGCCGGCGCGGGCGGCGGCGGTGGCTTCAGCGCGCAGGTCGACAGCCGCCGGAACCCCGGATGCATCAAGAGCGGCGGCTGGGGCGCATGCTAGAATCAGCGCTCCCAAAAGCCCTGCCCAATACCGACTCATGTCTGCTCCTTCCAAGATTGTCATTGCCTCCCGCGAATCCCGTCTGGCCATGTGGCAGGCGGTTCACGTTAGAGATCGCTTATCGAGTTTAAATCCCGGGTCGGAAGTTGTCATTCTCGGCATGACGACCAAGGGCGACCAGATTCTCGATCGCCCACTGGCCGAGATCGGTGGCAAGGGCCTGTTCATCAAGGAACTGGAAGTGGCGATGCAGGAAGGCCGCGCCCATCTGGCGGTGCATTCGATGAAGGATGTGCCCATGGTGATGCCGGAGGGCTTCGTGCTGGCGGCCATCTCGGCCCGCGAAAATCCGCGCGACGCCTTCGTTTCAAACACGTACAAGGCGCTGGACGAACTGCCGGCGGGTGCCGTGGTGGGCACGTCCAGTCTGCGCCGCGAATCCATCCTGCGCGCCAAATATCCGCAGCTGGTGATCAAGAGCCTGCGCGGCAATCTGGATACCCGGCTCAAGAAACTGGATGCCGGCGAGTACGACGCGATCATCCTCGCCGCCGCCGGGCTGATTCGGCTGGGACTGGAAAACCGCATCCAGTCGGTGTTGACCGCAGAACAGTCGCTGCCGGCCCCGGGGCAGGGTGCGCTGGGGATTGAACTGGTTGATGGTGCGGCGGACATGGCCGATGTGGTTGCGCCGCTGAACGATCCGGAGACGGCGCATTGCGTCAAGGCCGAGCGCGCCTTTTCGCGGGCGCTGGGCGGCAGTTGCCAGGTCCCGCTGGGCGGGTACGCCATCATCGACAATGGTCAGCTCTGGCTGCGCGGTTTCGTGGCGACCGTCGATGGCAGCGAAATGGTCAGTGCCGAATTGCGCGGCAACCCGCAGGACGACGAAGCGCTGGGGCTGCAATTGGCCGCAGAACTTCGCGCCAAGGGCGCCGACGCCATCCTCGAAAAACTCGCCCACTGCCAATGACGCCGACCGGCCCTCTGGCTGGCCGAACCGTCGTGGTGACCCGGCCGCGGGCGCAAGCCGCGCCGTTGGCCGAGGCCATTGCCGCCGCGGGAGGCAAACCACTGATCTTCCCCTTGCTGGAAATCGGGCCGCCCGCATCGCAGGAAGCCTTGAATTTAGCGGTGCGCGAACTCACGGATTACCAGCTGGCGGTCTTCATCAGCCCGAACGCGGTCGACTACGCCTTGCCGGCGATTTTGCAGCAGGGGCCATGGCCGTCCACCATGCGTCCGGCGGCTGTCGGGCCGGGCACGGTCAAGGCGCTGGCGGCTTACGGTGTGCAAGGTTGCGTGGTGCCCGCCGGGCCATTTGATTCCGAAGCCCTGCTTGCCCTGCCCGAGCTGGCCAGCGAGGAGGTGAACGGGCAAAGGGTGGCGATTTTTCGAGGGGATGGTGGCCGCGAATTGCTGGCCGATACCCTGCGTGCACGGGGTGCGCGGGTGGATTGCATCCCTTGTTATGCGCGGCGGGAGCCAGGTCAAGGCTACGAAACCTTGCTGGCGGCCTGGTCGGCCGGGGCGCTGGATGCCCTGACGATCTCCAGCAGCGAGGCGCTGCGCTACCTTCACGACGGACTGGACGCCACTGGCCTGACCTTTCTTGCCGCCACGCCGCTGTTTGTGCCGCACGCGCGCATTGCGGCCAGCGCACGCCAGTTGGGGCTGACCAAGGTGATTGAAACCCCGCCGGCCGACGATGGCCTGATTTCCGGATTACTTGCTTATAATTGGTCAGCATGAACGCTGAAAATCCTTCTCCCGACACCCATTCCGACGCCGAAGCGCCGACCGAAGCACGCCCGGTGCGCGGTGGCATCGCACTGGCGCTGGGCACCTTGGCCTTGGCGCTGAGTGGCTGGCAGTGGTTCGATGGCCGCCAGCGCGAAGCGCATCTTGAACACCTGCTACAGTCGCGTCTGGCCGAACAGGCGGCACAGTCACAGGCGCAAGCCGCCCCGCTGCTGGCACGTCTGGACGCGCTGGACGCGCGGCTGGCTGAAGCGGAGCGCGTCAGTGAAGCATCGCAAATGCTGCAGGAAGAGCTGCGGCAAAGCCGGGAAAGTATTGCGCTGCTCGAAGCCGAGCAGGGGCTGACCTTGGCCGCCCAGCAATTGCAACTCGCGGGCAATGTGCCGGTGGCGCTGCTGGCGCTCAAATCTGCCGATGCCCAACTCGCCCGCAGTGATGCCCCGGCTTACCTGCCCTTGCGCAAGGCGCTCGCGGCGGATATCGCACGGCTGGAAAAACTGGCGCCCGCAGATATTGCCGGACTGAGCCTGCGTCTGGAGAACGTGCTGGGTGGCGTCGATGCCTTGCCGCTGGCTGCCTTTGCGCGCCCCGATCCGGCGCCGGACGCGCTGCCGACCACAGACGATCGCTGGTGGGCGCAGGCCTTGTTGAATGCCTGGCATGAATTCAAGGGACTGGTTCGCATCCAGCGATTTGATGGGGGCGACGAAGCCTTGTTGGCGCCCGGGCAGGAGTTTCTGCTGCGCGAAAATCTCAAGCTGCGTTTGCTCAATGCCCGTCTGGCCCTGTTCGCCCGCGATCCGGCGACTTTCCGCAGCGAACTGAAACAGGCGGATCGCTGGTTGGGGCAGCATTTTGCGGAGGACGATCCGGCGGTGCTTGCCAGCCGCTCGGCCTTGCAGTCGCTGAGCGTCGCGGAGTTGTCCCTGGCGCTGCCCGATCTGGCCGAAAGCCGCAAGGCGCTGGCCGAGCTGATGCAGACTCGGGGGGCTCAGTGAAAGGGCTGTTCTGGGTTTTGGGTCTGTTTGCGCTGGCGACAGCCTTGGCGCTGGGCGCGCGCCTGAATGAAGGCTATGTGCTCGTCGTCTTGCCGCCCTGGCGACTGGAAATTTCCCTGAATCTGCTGATTTTTGGCACCTTGGCGGCTTTTGTCGTGTTTTACATGGTGTTCCGCTCCCTGATGCTGATGTTCGGCCTGCCGGGGCGTGTTGCAGCCTACAAGGCGCGGCATGCCCAGCAACGGGGTGAGCGGGTGTTTCAGGACGCCGTGCGCCTGTTGTTCGAGGGCCGCTTTGGTCAGGCCCTGAAGCGCGCAACCGAGGCTTATACTGCGGGGGCAGCGCCCGGCTTGTCTGCCCTGATCGCAGCGCGGGCGGCCCAGCGCATGCGGGAATCAGAGAAGCAGCAGGGCTGGCTGGACGCCGCCAAGCGCGCCGACCCACGCAACGAAGCCTCGGCCCTGATGCTGGAAGCCGAGATGATGAACGAGGCGGGGCGTTACGACGAAGCGCTGGCCGCGCTGGCCCATTTGCAGGACAAGCGGGGGCGCCATATCGCGGCCTTGCGCGTCGAATTGCGGGCCCGTCAGGGGGCCGGGGATTGGGATGGCGTCCTCAAGCTCTTGCGCCAGTTGGCCAAGCGCGATGCCCTGCCGGAAGAAATGGTGCGCCAGCTTGGGATCAAGGCACATCTGGCCAATATCGCCGATCGTGCCGACGATGCCGGGGCGCTGCAGGCCTATCTCAAGACGCTGCCGGACAGTGAGCAGGACAGCCGGGTGGTGCTGGCTGCTGCGCGTGCCTTGACTGCCGTTGGTGCCATGAAGTCGGCGCAGCAACTGATCGAAACCACGCTGGATGCCGGGGAGGCACGCTGGGATAGCCGGCTGCTGGTCATCTACGGTCGACTGACCGGTGGCGATCAAACCGCGCGCATCGCCCGCGCCGATGCCTGGTTGCAGCACCATCCCGACGATGACGCCTTGCTCATGGCGCTGGGCCGGATGTGCTTCCGTCAACGGCTGTGGGGCAAGGCACAAAGTTATCTCGAGGCCTCGCTGGCGGTGCGGCCAACGCAAGAGGCGCATCTGGAACTGGCGGCGCTCTGCGATCAGCTGGAACGCACCGACGAAGCGAATCGACACTACCGGGCAGCCGTCGCGCTGCCCCTCTCATCACAATAAGACTCATGGAGCAGGACTGATGCTGAATATCGATATGCGCAAGATCTACAATTTTTACGCTGTCGAACCGGCACCGGATCCCGCTGCCCTGCCGACGGGCGGCGATTTCTACTACGAGTGCCTCGATTGCTCCGTCATCGTCAATTCCGTGCCGCACATCAAGGCGGCCTGCGCCTGCGGCAATCTGGCGGGTAGCGGCGGCAAGCCGGAAGTGATGGATGCCACCCGCGTCAAGGTGGTCAAGGGCAAGCTGAAATAAGCCGCATTGCCGGGAGGTTTCCCCCGGCAAACGGGTGGGCTTAAACCCAGTCCTGCGGCTTGAGGAAGGTGTCGTAAAGCTCGGCTTCCGGTGATCCGGCTTCGGGCTGCCAGTCGTAACGCCATTTGACGATGGGCGGCAGCGACATCAGGATGGATTCGGTGCGGCCGCCGGATTGCAGGCCGAACAGCGTACCGCGATCCCAGACCAGATTGAATTCCACGTAACGGCCGCGGCGATACGCCTGAAAGTCGCGTTCGCGCTCGCCATAGGGCATCTCGCGGCGTTTGGCGAGGACCGGCAGATAGGCCGCGGTAAAGGCCTGGCCCACGGCTTGCGTCAGGGCGAAGCAGCGGTCGAATCCGCCTTCGTTCAAATCATCGTAAAAGATGCCGCCGACCCCGCGGGGTTCGTTGCGATGCTTGAGGAAGAAATAATCGTCGCACCAGCGCTTGTAGGCGGGATAAACGCGATCGCCAAACGGGGTCAGCGCCGTCTTGCAGGTCTGGTGAAAATGGACCACATCCTCGCGTTGACCGTAGTAAGGCGTCATGTCCATGCCGCCACCAAACCAGAAAACATCGTCCTCGCCGGGCTTGCTGGCGACAAAGCAACGGACATTCATGTGGGCGGTCGGGCAATAAGGATTGCGCGGGTGCAGGACCAGCGACACGCCCATGGCTTCCCAGGCACGACCCGCCAGATGCGGGCGCACGGCCGTGGCTGACGGCGGGAGCGAGGCCCCTTTGACATGCGAAAAGTTGACGCCGCCCCGCTCAAAGAAATTGCCCTCTTCGATCAGGCGGGTGATGCCGCCGCCACCCTCGGGGCGATCCCAGGATTCCGTCAGGAAGCGTTGGCCGTCAAAGGCTTCGAGTTCAGCAACGATCCCGGCTTGCAGGCCGCGAAAGAAATCGAGTACGGCGGGGCGATCAACCGGCGCGCTCACGCAGCGCCTTCCGATTTCTTGTCTTCGGCGCGCCGCAAATACGGCGGGGCGACACCAATCGCACGATAACCGATGTCCTTGCGATACTGCAGGCCATCCCACTGGATGGATGCAGCCGACTCATAGGCCAGCTTCTGGGCCAGACGAATGTTTTCGCCCAGGGCGGTGACGCAGAGCACGCGGCCACCGCTGGTGACGATATCGTCGCCTTGCTGCGCTGTGCCGGCGTGAAACACGTGGCAGTCGTCGTTGAAGCGGTTAGCCGCCGGCAGACCGGTAATGACGTCACCTTTTTTCGGGGTGTCCGGGTAATTCGCAGCGGCCAGCACCACGCCCAGGGCAATGCGGCGATCCCATTGCGCTTCGACCTGATCCAGGGTGCCGTTGATGCCGTGTTCGAGCAGTTTGACGAAGTCGGACTTCAGGCGCATCAGGATCGGCTGGGTTTCCGGGTCGCCCATGCGGCAGTTGAATTCCAGGGTCTTGAGCGAGCCGTCCTTGCCGATCATCAGGCCGGCGTAGAGGAAGCCGCTGAAGGGGATGCCATCGGCGGCCATGCCGCGCACGGTCGGCAGGATGATTTCGCGCATGGCCTTGGCGTGCACTTCCGGCGTGACACAGGGGGCCGGGGAATAGGCCCCCATGCCGCCGGTGTTCGGGCCCTGATCGCCATCGAAAATGCGCTTGTGATCCTGGCTGGAGGCCAGCGCGAGGACGTTCTTGCCGTCGACCATGACGATGAAGCTGGCCTCTTCGCCATCGAGAAAATCCTCAATCACGACGCGCGCGCCGGCGTCACCCAGTTTGTTGCCGGAGAGCATGTCGTCTACTGCCGCGTGCGCTTCGTCCAGCGTCATGGCGACGACGACGCCCTTGCCCGCGGCCAGGCCGTCGGCCTTGATGACGATGGGCGCACCCTGCCGGTCGATGTAGGCATGGGCTGCGGTCGACTCGGAAAACGTCTCAAAACCGGCGGTCGGAATGTTGTGGCGCGCCATGAAGCGCTTGGCGAAATCCTTGGAGGATTCGAGCTGGGCAGCTTCTTTGGTTGGTCCGAAGATCTTCAGGCCGCGAGCGCGGAAGACGTTAACCACGCCTGCCGCCAGCGGGGCCTCGGGGCCGACAACGGTGAGGTGAATCTTGTGCTGTTCGGCAAAGTCGGCCAGCGCTTCGGGGTCCGTGATGGGGAGGTTTTCCAGTTCCTGCTCACGTGCCGTGCCGGCGTTGCCGGGGGCGACGTAAACTTTCTGCATGCCCGGGGTTTGGGCGAGGCGCCAAGCCATCGCGTGTTCGCGGCCACCGGAACCTATGACGAGAAGTTTCATGAGTCGAATCTGCCTGTAGGAAAAAGTTGTAGTTCGGTATCGATCAGAAGCTGTGTTTTGCCCATGTAAAGAGGACATTGCCAAAGCCATCGCCGCCGGGCACGTAGGTTGTGTCGAGGGCGATTTTCTTGTATTCGAGCGAGAAGATCGGCAAGACCATGGGGAAGGGCAGGTAATGGTGGTAGTCCGAGCGGAATCCGATGAAGGCGGTGTAGCCCAGTCCGAATTTCACCTCGTCATACAGTGGCCAGTACGTTTTGTAGCCGTAACCGATCTGATATTCAGGTTTGCCATGGGAGTCCTGAAAACCCATGGCATAAACGCCATGCCAGTCACCGCGCTCATCGAAAACCCCGCGGCC
>JAKLLI010000083.1 GCA_023150195.1 Azonexus sp. | reverse complement strand
GGTTAAGTTCACTCACCAAAAGTAGTGATGGTAATGGATTAGCTCGTACTAAGCACGCACGGATTGCCCGTTGCAGGAATTTTCAGGTTGCGCATTTCAAGAAAAAGCACGTGACCATTTGTTGATCAGCACACTCATCATCGCCTTTGCCTCCCTCTCATGACGCAACCCGATAACTGAATCCGTCGCTGCCTGTAAAGGGCGTTTCCTTGCTGCGTGCCAGTCGCGCAGGAGCAAGACATCATGAAACGCATGCTTTTCAATGCGACACAGGCGGAAGAACTCCGTGTCGCCATTGTCGATGGTCAAAAACTGATTGATCTCGACATTGAATCCGCCGCCAAGGAACAACGTAAGAGCAACATTTACAAGGGTGTCATCACTCGTATTGAGCCGTCGCTCGAAGCCTGCTTCGTCGATTACGGTGCTGATCGCCATGGCTTCCTGCCGTTCAAGGAAGTTTCCAAAGCCTATTTCCAGCCGGGCACCGAAGCCGGTCGCGCCAAAATCAACGAAGCGCTGAAGGAAGGCCAGGAACTGATTGTTCAGGTCGACAAGGACGAGCGTGGCAACAAGGGCGCCGCCCTCACCACCTACGTCTCGCTGGCCGGCCGTTATCTGGTATTGATGCCGAACAACCCGCGTGGTGGTGGCGTTTCCCGTCGCGTTGACGGCGATGAGCGCGCCGAATTGCGCGAAACCATGGACCAACTGGAAGTCCCGGGTGGCATGAGTCTCATTGCGCGCACCGCCGCAATCGGCCGCCAAGCCGAAGAACTTCAGTGGGATCTGAATTACTTGCTGCAACTCTGGAGTGCCATTGAAGGGGCCGCCCAGCAACAAAATGGCGCCTTCCTCATTTATCTTGAGGGCAGCCTGGTCATCCGCGCCATCCGCGACTACTTCCAGCCTGACATTGGCGAAATCCTGATCGATACCGACGAAGTTTATGAGCAGGCACGTGCTTTCATGGGCACGGTCATGCCGGGCAACGTGAATCGCGTCAAACGCTATCGCGATGACGTGCCGCTGTTTTCGCGCTTCCAGATCGAGCACCAGATCGAAACGGCGTTTGCCCGTCAGGTCAACCTGCCTTCTGGCGGCGCGATCGTCATCGACCACACCGAAGCGCTGGTGGCGGTCGACGTCAATTCTGGACGTGCAACCAAGGGATCGGACATCGAAGAAACAGCTTTCAAGACCAATCTGGAAGCCGCGGAAGAACTCGCTCGTCAGTTGCGTCTGCGCGACCTGGGCGGTCTGATCGTGATCGATTTCATCGACATGGAAAACACCAAGAACCAGCGTGAAGTGGAAAATCGCTTGCGTGACGCGCTGCGTTTCGACCGCGCCCGGGTGCAAATGGGCAAGATCAGCCGCTTCGGCCTGATGGAATTATCACGCCAGCGCTTGCGTCCGGCACTTGCCGAAACCAGTTATATCCCCTGCCCGCGCTGTACCGGCACGGGCCACATCCGCTCCACCGAGTCGGCTGCACTGCATATTCTGCGCATCCTCGAAGAGGAAGCCATGAAGGAAAATACGGCAGCGGTCCATGTTCAGGTGCCGGTCGATGTCGCCACCTTCCTGCTCAATGAAAAGCGCCCGGACATCCAGGCGATTGAATTGCGCCACAAGGTCACCATTCTGCTGATCCCGAACATCCATCTGGAAACGCCGGCGCATACCGTGACCCGCCTGCGTCACGATGACCTCAACCATGATGATGTTCGCGAACCGTCTTACAAGATGGTCGATCAGCCGATTGAAGAAGCGATCAAGCAGGCCACCCAGCAAGATGCGGGCAAACCCCGCCAGGAAGCGGCGATCAAGGGTATTTCACCCGAGCAGCCGGCCCCCATGATTCCGGAAAAGGTCGAAACACCCGCACCCGTCGCAGCCCCCGCCGAGCCGGGCCTGTTCTCGCGCATTCTTTCGTGGTTCCGCCCGTCGGCGCCCGTGGCCACCCCGGTAGAAACCAAACCGGAACCTGCCCGCAAGGCACGTGAAGGCCGTCAAGATGGACGTCGCGAACGTAGCGAAGGCCAACGTGATAATCGTCGTAACGGTCGTAACAACCGCCGCGATGAAGAGCGCAATGCCAATCGGAACGAACGCCAGGAAAAGCCGGCACGCGAAGAATCCACTGCACAGCCAGAACAACGCCAGGAACGTCGCCCACGCAAGGAGCGTCGTGAGCGTCCGCAACAAGAAGGCGAAACCGGCAACCGTCCGCAGCGTGAACCGATGGCCCTTGAAGCCTCGGTCCAACCGGCTGGCAACCCCGTTCCTGCACTGGAAATACCGAACGGCGACGAGCAATCCCAAGGTCGTCGTCGTGGCCGTCGGGGCGGACGCAATCGTAACGAGCGTCGCAACGAATCCGACAGCACCCCGATGGAAGTCAAGGATGGTGTTGTCGCCTCGGAAATTGCCGAGTCGGTGAGTCAGGAACCGGTCGTCGTGATCATTCCGGCGGAAGCTAGCATCTCCGAATCCGCGCCAGCGCTTCCGGGTGCAGAACAAATCGTGGCATCCGAAACCTCCGCTGAAGCACCGGTTGTGCCGGAAGCAAGCTTGGCCGAAGTTGCCGTGGCAACCGAAACTGAGCCGACAGTCGCCGTATTCGAGTCGGTGGTAGAGGATCCACTCCCCACCGAGGCCCCTGCCATTGACGCCCAGGTCGTCGCAACGCCAGCCGTTGAACTTGTGGCCTCCGTAGCAACTGCGGAAACCGAGGTACCGGCTTCGCTTAACGTCACAACCGCCGCTACACCGGCGGCAGAAGATGTTCAGGCTGCCCTGGCTGAAAGCGGACTGGTGATGGTCCAGACCACAAGTACCGCCGCGTTCCAACCAGTGACCGAAACCTCGGTTAAACTGGGTCGTCCGCGTAAGCAAGCTGCCGTCGTTGCAACAGAAGACACTCAGCTGATCATGGTGGAAACTCAGAAGTAAGAAGGCCAAGAAGCGAAAAATGGGCATCTTCGGATGCCCATTTTTTTGTCAGTTGCTACGCCTTGCACGCCCCGAATATGTGTCGAAAAGCCCTGCCCTCGCAGCACGAGCGCTCAGTGCTTCAGGAATTTCGTCTGAATTTCGTTGATCAAGCCTTGCGATGCGTCTTCGACCATATCCAGGACAAGATCAAAGCCATGGCCCAGCCCGTAATACGGGTCCGGCACTTCGTCATCGTCAAAGTTTTGCGCGTAGTTCATGAACAACTGAATTTTCTGCAGCTGATCCGGCCGCGCCATCCGTTGCAGGTTATCCAGATTGTTTTTATCCATGGCCAACACCAGATCAAAATAATCCAGATCCTGACGAGCCACTTTGCGAGACCGTAGCTGGGACAGGTTATAGCCGCGCAGTGCTGCCGCACGCTGGGTTCTTGTATCGGGGGCTTCTCCGACGTGGTAACCATGCGTACCCGCAGAATCCACCTCTATCCTGTCGCCCAGATTGGCCATCCTGATCATTTGCCTGAGCACCCCTTCCGCGGTCGGGGAACGACAGATATTGCCCATGCAAACCAGCAGTACCCGGTAAGTCATGCCTTCTTGTCTCCATCGAGGTCGTGCTGCGCCGCGCCGAATACCCGCTCCCTGAGCTTGAACAATTCGTCACGCGCTGCCGCCGCTTTTTCGAATTCCAGGTTTTTCGCACAGTCGAGCATCTGCTTTTCGAGCCGTTTGATTTCCCTGGCAACCGTTTTTTCATCCATTGCCTCGTAGACCGCACGCCGTTGTGCGGCCTGCAATTCGGCCTGAGAGGATTCGGCATCATAAACACCATCAATGATGTCCTTGATTCGTTTCGAGACCCCCCGCGGGGTGATCCCGTGCGCCGAATTAAAGCTGACTTGCTTTTCACGACGCCGCTCGGTTTCGGCAATCGCACGCTGCATGGATTGCGTAATCCTATCAGCGTAGAGGATGGCTGTGCCATGAATATGTCTTGCCGCCCGGCCAATCGTTTGAATCAGCGACCGTTCGGAGCGTAAAAACCCCTCCTTGTCCGCATCGAGAATGGCAACCAGGGAGACCTCGGGGATATCCAGCCCTTCTCTCAACAAGTTGATACCGACCAACACATCGAATTCGCCAAGACGCAGATCACGAATGATTTCCACCCGTTCCACCGTATCAATGTCGGAATGCAGATAACGCACCTTGATCCCGTTATCGGCCAGAAAGTCGGTTAAATCCTCTGCCATGCGCTTGGTCAGCGTGGTCACCAGCACGCGCTCGCCGACGGCTACCCGCTGGCCGATTTCGCCCAATAGATCGTCCACCTGCGTTGTCGCGGGGCGCACGAGGATTTGTGGATCGACCAGCCCCGTCGGCCTGACCACTTGCTCAACGACCTGCCCGGCATGCTGGTTTTCATAATCGGCCGGTGTGGCAGACACAAAGATGGTCTGCCGCATGTGCCGCTCGAATTCATCGAACTTGAGCGGCCGGTTGTCCAGCGCCGAGGGCAAACGGAAACCATAATCCACCAGATTTTCCTTGCGCGAGCGGTCCCCCTTGTACATGCCGCCAACCTGGCCAATGCTGACATGGGATTCATCAATGAACATCAGCGCGTCGCGCGGCAGGTAATCGATCAGGGTCGGTGGCGACTCGCCAGCCTGACGACCGGAAAAATGCCGCGAGTAGTTTTCAATGCCCTTGCAAAAGCCGATCTGATCGAGCATTTCGAGATCGAAGCGCGTCCGTTGTTCGATGCGCTGCGCCTCGACCAATTTGTTATTGCGGGTAAAAAAGTCGATCCGCTCGCGCAATTCGCTCTTGATGGCTTCGATCGCCCGCAGCACCGTCGCTCTCGGCGTCACATAGTGTGAAGCCGGAAACACGGTGAACCGAAGCGCCTTATGCAACAGTTGTCCGGTCAACGGGTCAAAAAACTGCAAATTCTCGATTTCGTCGTCAAACAGGGAAACGCGAATCGCGTGCTCGGCGTGTTCCGCCGGAAAAATATCGATCACATCGCCACGCACCCGAAAGATGCCGCGATGAAAATCCAGTTCGTTGCGCTCATACTGCATATCGGTCAGGCGCTTGAGCATGTCGCGCTGATCCATGCGATCGCCCACGCGCATGGTGAGAATCATGTTGTGGTATTCGTCGCGGTCGCCAATACCGTAAATGCACGACACCGTCGCCACAATCACCACATCGCGGCGCTCGATCAGGCTTTTGGTGGCGGACAAGCGCATCTGCTCAATGTGGTCGTTGATCGAGCTGTCCTTTTCGATGAACAAGTCGCGTGAGGGCACGTAGGCTTCCGGCTGGTAGTAGTCGTAATACGACACGAAATACTCCACCGCATTTTCAGGGAAGAATTCCTTGAACTCGGCGTAAAGCTGTGCAGCCAGCGTTTTGTTGGGGGCAAGGACGAGCGCTGGCCGCCCGGTACGTGCGATGACATTCGCCATCGTGTAGGTTTTCCCCGAGCCCGTCACCCCCAGCAGGGTCTGAAAGGACAAGCCATCCGTGACCCCTTCGGTCAGCAGGTCAATCGCCGCAGGTTGATCACCCGCAGGCGGAAAAGGCTGATGTAAACGGTAGGGGCTGCCCTCAAAAGAAACAACCGGAATGCTGTTGGGGGATTCGCTCATGTTAGAATTTTTCGGTTTTATTTCGTGCAGCACAGTGCGGCACGACCATCACTCGTATTATTCCACGGAGTCCTTATGTCCTCTTCGATCTTCGCTGCGGTGGAAATGGCCCCGCGCGATCCCATCCTCGGCCTCAACGAAGCATTCAATGCCGACCCGCGCGATACCAAGGTCAACCTCGGCGTTGGCGTCTATTTTGACGACAATGGCAAGATCCCTCTCCTGGCCGCCGTCAAGGCCGCTGAAGAAACCCGCCTGAAGGCAGCCCCCCCGCGCGGCTATCAGCCGATCGAAGGTCCGGCAGCCTACAACACCGCTGTGCAAAATCTGCTATTCGGCAAGGACTCCGAACTGCTGGCCGCCGGCCGCGTCATCACGGCGCAAGCCATCGGTGGCACCGGCGCGCTGAAAATTGGTGCTGACTATCTCAAGCGCCTGAATCCGAACGCCAAGGTCTACATTTCCAACCCGTCCTGGGAAAACCACCGCGCCCTGTTCGAAGCCGCGGGCTTCGTGGTCGAAGACTATGCCTATTACGACGCGGCCACCCGCGGCGTTAACTTTGAAGGCATGAAGGCCGACCTGAACAAGATGGATGCCGGTTCCGTCGTCCTGCTGCACGCCTGCTGTCACAACCCGACTGGCGCTGACATGAGCGACGCCCAGTGGGCTGAAGTGGTCGACCTCTGCAAGGCACGCGGCCTGGTCCCCTTCCTCGACATGGCCTATCAAGGCTTTGCCGACGGCATTAATGCCGATGCCGTGGCCATCCGTGCCTTCTCGGCTTCCGGACTGCAGTTCTTCGCCTCCAGCTCCTTCTCCAAGAATTTCTCGCTTTACGGCGAGCGCGTTGGCGCCCTGTCCGTCGTGACCGCCTCCAAGGAAGAAGCTGGCCGCGTGATGTCGCAGGTAAAACGCGTCATCCGAACCAACTACTCCAATCCGCCGATTCACGGGGGGGCTCTCGTTTCCTCCGTACTGGCTTCGGTGGAATTGCGTCAGCAATGGGAAGCCGAACTGGCCGGCATGCGTGATCGTATCCGCGCCATGCGTACCGGTCTGGTTGATGCCATCAAGGCCACGGGCTGTGCGCAGGACTTCTCCTTCGTTGTCCAGCAACGCGGCATGTTCTCCTATACTGGCCTGACCGCCGCGCAGGTGGAACGCATGAAAGAAGAATTTGGCATTTACGCCGTGTCGACCGGCCGCATCTGCCTGGCCGCGCTGAATACCAAAAACATCGACTACGTCGCCAAGGCCATCGCTGCGGTCACCCGCTAAATCGCTTCCGGTCGACAAACAAAAAGGCGGGATTTCCCGCCTTTTTTACATCTGCTCACTGAGCAGGTCACCCAGCAAGTCCTGTTTTTCACGAAACGCAGGCATTCAGTACGCGTTCTTATTCCGAAAGCCCCGAAAAATCGTCAGCACGATGATCTTGAAATCCAGCCAGAGTGACCAATTCTGGACATATGCGAGATCGTGCTTAACGCGCATTTCCATTTTTTCCAGGGTATCGGTTTCTCCGCGCCAGCCGTTGATCTGCGCCCAGCCGGTAATCCCCGGTTTGACCTTGTGGCGCAGCATGTAGCCTCGGATCAGCTTGCGGTACTGCTCGTTATGGGCCACTGCGTGCGGACGGGGACCGACCACGGACATTGTCCCCTGCAGCACATTGAAAAATTGCGGCAACTCGTCAAGCGAAGTCCGTCGCAGGAATTTTCCCAACGGGGTGACACGGGCATCGCCGCGCGTTGCCTGAACCACCTCACTGCCATCCTCACAGACGGTCATGCTGCGAAATTTCAGGATTTCGACGATTTTCCCGTTCAAGCCATAGCGGCGCTGGCGGAACAGCACCGGGCCAGGCGATGTCAGCTTGACGCCCAGCGCAATCAGCAGCATGG
>JAKLLI010000082.1 GCA_023150195.1 Azonexus sp. | reverse complement strand
CCGCCCTGCATCTGCCGCGCGCCCTCAAAGCCGTGCGCAATCAGCATCCGGGCATGGAGTTGCGGGTGTCAACCGACACCAGCGCCGCGCTGGCCGACAAGGTGATTCACCACAAGCTGGACTGCGCCTTTATCGCCGGTCCGGTGAATCACCCGGAACTCATCTTTGAGCAACTGGTGGTTGAAGAACTGGTGCTGGTGCATGCGGCCGGGGTTGATCCGGTCAACCTGCCCTTGATCCTGTTTCGCGAAGGCTGTGCCTACCGGGCGCGTGCGCTGTCATGGCAACGCATGCAAGGCCACGCCGTGGCCGATGCGATGGAATTCGGCACGCTGGAAGGTATTCTCGGCTGCATTTCGGTCGGGCTGGGCTGGACGCTGATGCCCAGGCGCGTGGTGGAACAATCGCTGCATGCCGCCGATCTGGTCCAGCAAAGCGTGTCGCCGGAGATCAGCCAGGTGCCCACCGGCATGATCCACCTGCGCGACACGCCGCCCATGCCCGCCATGGCCACCCTGGCCGCCGCCCTGCGTTAACGCAGCGTTACAGCGGTGTCAGTGACGTGGCGTAACGCTGCGCATTATTCACGTAATGCGCCGCCGACTTTTCCAGCCGCGCCACCTCCTCATCGCTGAGTTCGCGCACCACCTTGCCCGGTGACCCCACGATCAGCACCCGATCCGGAAACACCTTGCCCTCGGGAATCAGTGTATTGGCCCCGACGATGCAGTGCTTGCCGATCACCGCCCGATTCAGAATCACCGAACCAATGCCGATCAGGCTGCCATCGCCTACCGTGCACCCATGCAGCATCACCAGATGGCCCACCGTCACGTTCGCGCCGATCTGCATCGGCACCCCTTCATCGGTATGCAGCACTGAACCATCCTGAATATTGGTATTGGCGCCGATCTGGATGGGATCGTTATCGCCACGCAGCGTCGCATTCCACCAGATCGACGCGTTGTCACCCAGCCGGACATCGCCAATCACCGTGGCATTCGGCGCCACCCAGGTGTTGCTGCCGGTTTGGGGTTGTTTATCGCCAAGTTTGAAAAGCGGCATGCGGGGCTCCTGAAATGTTTTGGGGAAGGTTACGGTCGACAAGGATAACGGACGATTTTTGGCGGTGGAAAATCCACCGCTTACGGTTCCAGGCAGAGATCGATCATCTTGATCGTGTGGTGAGCCTTCCGGGGCTCGCCGATGGCGTGTTTGAAGGCAATTTTGCAACCGTCCGGTGATACCGCCAGCCCGCGATGGGTGTTGTCGAAACTGGCACGTTCGTTTCCGACGATCCAGTCGGTGAGACGAACCACTTTTCCGTCCCGGAGCAAATAGATGCCGCTAGTAAATTTATTGGGGAAGAGGGCTCCTTCCCAGATAGCATCGTTTGTTAGCACGATGCCTCGCCGCGTTAAAGCAGCCAGCCTGGAGGAAAGGACAGCCGAAAAAGCCGGAGAAAGAGGCAAGCGCTGAACGGTGCCATCGGGGAATAGAACAGGGAGCACCGCCTGTGCATTTTGATGGACAAGTTGCCGCAATATATAAACCCCCGCCCAATCCTCCCACCAAGCACCCTGCATTTCCGGCCAGGCCATGGCAAGCGGCTGGCGGCTACCGTCGGGGCGTACCCAGAGCACGGGATTTTTTTCCGGGTTCGATTTCCCCTTCAATGTCTGCGCCAAAACCCCGTCCTGGACACGTAACTGATAGGTCCAGTACTCCGGGGCGGTGGCTGTTCGGGGACCGTCAAAGATGACACAGGTAAATTTGTCTTGATGTTTGGGAGGATTTCCTTCGCGATATCTCGGCATCACAATCTCTTGCCCATACATGCCCTTCTTGAACCAAGGCTCTGGTTGCCCGGTCGCCGGATTCGGCGTTTTCCAGTAATACGACACATATCCCCGATACGCGCAGTGCAATTTTCCTTCGCCCAAATCCTTGATGTCATCGGTACGGGTATTCCAGACCACGACACGCCCCGGCGCAAAGTGGTCCTGTCGGTCTGCCTGGTAAGCCTTGCCTTGCAATCGGGGCTCACCCGGTTTCAGGGCCGAGAAAATGACCCGCTCGTTGTCGATCCATTCCACGACCGTCGCTTCATCGACTTGCACTTCGACTTCGCTGTCTTTGACCGGGAAGGGATAGTCGCGATCCGGAAACGGACCACTGAATTCAAAGGCGGCTACGGGCCGTATCAGCAGAAACAGGTTGAACAGGAATAACAGGTGCAGACGTGTTTTCATGGCGATAGTGCTTGGGATGGGCGAAGTAACGACAAAATCATGTTAGTCGGCCACAACGGTGCCGGCATCGCCGAGCAGATGAACAGTCCCTGCCCCGGTTGGCAGGCCAACGATTCTGTCCTGAGCGGCATCGGCTTCTTCTATTCATCGACGCCGGGCGAACTGGTGAGCATGATCGGCGGCGCATTGCTGGGTAAGGGGTTTGAGGCGTAGTGGAACGGAAAAAGTAGTTAAGGCATTGTCATTGCCCTTGAGCCGATTCCGTCCAGTCCTCTACCCGCAGTCCGCCCATCAACCGGAACGCCCGGTCATTGGTCACCAATATGGCGCCAATACTTACCGCATGAGAAGCAATCAACAAATCCAGTGGTGCGAGTGTTTTACCTTGACGCTCCATGGAGGCGCGGGACTGCGCGTAGCTCTCCGCCGCGACTTCATCCCATGGCAGCACATCAACGCAGCGCAGGAATTCCCTGACCGCCGCGTGGAGCCGCAAAGCCTCCGGGCGCTTGGCCAAGCCGTAGAGCAGCTCGCCCTCGGTGATGGCGGAAATGCACAGAGCGGCAATCGGCGCGCCCCTGGCTCTTTCTACGGCGATCGGATTTTGTCTCACCAGGCTGCTCACCATATTGGTGTCCAGCATATACCGGGTCATTCCGACCAACCTTCGAACGGATCGCGATCCTGCGCGCCTTGGTCACGATCCGCTGGCGCCAGGAAATCCGCTGGCACGTCAGCACCCTTGAGCGCAGCGAAAAAACTGTCGAGCGACTCTGGCTTGCGCGACAGGATCACATCTCCCGTTTCAGGGTCTTGGCGAATGAAGACCTCCTCCGCATCAAACCGAAACGCGACCGGCAGGCGCACGGCCTGACTGCGGCCATTCATAAACAACTTCGCGACTTGAGACATCGTAACCTCCCTGCCATGTGATATATCAAAGCATATCTCGCGTTGCGTAATCTATCAAGGTATGTATTTTTTACGCGGAAGCTGCACGACAGCCCTGCTCGCGTGCCTTGATTCTCGACTTGGCGGTCGCGGTGCTATGCCGGAAACGGACCACTGAATTCAAAGGCGGCTACGGGCCGTATCAGCAGAAACAGGTTGAACAGGAGTAACAGGTGCAGACGTGTTTTCATGGCGATGGTGCTTGGATTTGTGGCCGTCGCCTTCCGGTCCAGCTTCAGGCGATCCCTCGGTAACCCTTGTTTTCCACAGACCAGAATGTTGCTAAGTGGCCGGCTTTTTCCTCGGCAACGGGTATGCCAGCCCCTTTGTTGTAGTCAACGCGAAAAATTTCCACTGTTTCGAAGCCACGGGTCCCAGCCTCAACAAATAGCTCTTGATAACCATCGAAGCGCACCCTGATCCACGCGATGTTTTGGAGGGATGTTGCTTTGCTGGAGAGCATTATGTTGAACAGGGAAGTGCTGGTGATTACTTGCATCGTGGGTGCATTAACTGCCGTAATCGTTATTGGCATGAGCGGGAGTGACAAAGTCAGGATCAAAACGATCACTAATCCGATCAACGTATGCGTGTGGGCCAGCGAGCCAAGCTCTGTATGCTGGGCAACTCGACTGAGCGAGGCTGCAATACTCCCGCCCACAATCGTTGCCTGGCTCCAACTGGCAAGGGTATGCGAACCAAGTTCAAGCTTCGATGAGTTTGTAATCTCTGGGCTGTTTTCGAGCGAAGACATTGTTTCGATGGATCGGTAATGCCAAAAGCGTTGCGATTGGCATTATATGGCAGCTTTTTGAGCGACTTGTTGGCCGATGCGCTGACCGAATACTGTCCATCGATTTCACGGTGGTCGCTCACGCGCCGGTGAGTGTCACTCCGCGACCGTGGTGACATGCTGAACGACCAGACTGCCGATCATGTCGCCTTCGACGTTGACGGCGGTTCTGACGGTGTCGAGCAGGCGGTCGATGGGGAGGAGGAGGGCAATGGCTTCGGTGGGCAGGCCGACCGATTCCAGGACCAGCACCATCGAGAGCATGCCGACGCTGGGGATGCCGGGGGCGCCGATGGCGCCGAGCATGGCGACAAAAAAGATGATCATCTGTTGCGCCACGTCGAGTTCGATACCGGCCAGCCGGGCGACAAAGAGGGCGGCGGCGGCTTCGTAGAGCGCCGTGCCGTCCATGTTGAGCGTGGCGCCCAGCGGGACGACGAAGCGGGCAACGTCCTGGCGCACGTGCAAATGCTGTTCGGTACAGCGCAGGGTGATCGGCAGGGTGGCGGCACTGGAGCTGGTGACGAAGGCGGTCAGCAGGGCTTCGCGGGCGCCTTTGAAGAATGTGAGTGGCGATACCCGTGTGATCAGCCAGAGCAGCGCGGGGAGGACGATGAGGCCATGCAGCAGGGTGGTGCCGATGACCACGCCTGAGAACGCGCCCAGGCTGGCCAGCAGGGCAAGGTCTTGCGTGGCCACCAGTTGTAGCAGCAGGGCGGCCAGGCCGAGCGGGGCGAGGCGCATGATCCAGCCGACGATCAACAGGCAGAGCGCCAGCAATTCGTCGATCAGGCTGCGCAACTGTCGGAAACGCTCGCCGCCCACGACCAGCGCAATGCCGAAAAACAGGGCGATCATGACCACGGCGAGAATTTCGCCGTTGGCCAGTGCCTTGAAGGGGTTCTGGAACAGGCCGTGGAGAAAGCGCGCGATGTAGTCGGCGAGCGGCATGTGCTGGGCCTGATACTGGCGCGTCGCATCGGCAAACATCGCCAGATGCAGGCCTTCTCCTGGCCGGAACAGGTGGGCGGCGGCAAAACCGAGCAGAATGGCCAGCCCCATGGTGCCGAAGAAAAAGGCCAGCGTGGTTTTCCAGACGGTGTGCATCTGGTGATGGGCGCGCAGGTTGGCGACGCCGCTGACAATGGAGGCAAACACCAGTGGCACCAGCACCATGCGTAGCAAGTCGAGAAACAGGGTGCCGGTGAGTTTGGCGCCATAAAGCACGGTCGGTGCGATGTCGGGTGCGGTCGACAGCCAGCGGCCGGCAAAAATGCCCAGGACACAACCGAGCAGGATCTGGATATTGAGCGAGGGCAGTTTCATGGCCATACCTTGCGGGGGACGCGGCATTTTAATCCCAAGGCCTGTGGCATCATCCGGACATTCTTCGGAGCCAATGACTGATGCCTGATCTGAAATCCCTGTCCGCCGCCATCACCGCCTTTCGCGATGCACGCGACTGGCGGCAGTTTCACGGCTTGCGCAACCTGATCGTGTCGCTGAATCTGGAAGCCGGCGAATTGCTGGAGCTGACGCAATGGCTCAAGGACGAGGAAATCGAGGCCTTGCCCGGTGATCCGGCGGGTGCCGAAGCCTTGCGGGATGAATGCGCCGACATTCTGCTCTATCTGCTGCTGATTGCGGACAAGGCCGGTTTCGATCTGGCCGCGGCGGCGGAGGGCAAACTGATCAAGAACGCGGCCAAATACCCGGTCGACAAGGCCTTCGGTTCGCGCGCCAAGTACACCGACTTAGCCTGAGCGCCGGCTCAGGTCGACTGGCTTTCCAGCGTATATTTGGCGCCCGGCCCCTGCGCCAGCAGGCTGCTGAGCGCGGGTAGCGACTCGTGCAGGGTTTTTTCGAGTGTCCACGGCGGGTTGATGATGAACATGCCGCTACCGTGCATGCCGAAACCGTCGCTGGAAGGGGCGCGGACTTCGAGTGTGGCATGCAGCCAGTCCTTGGCGCCCAGGCGTTTCAGACGGTCGGGCAGTTCACGGGATTCCAGTTTGGGCAGCATGGGATACCACAGGGCATAGGTGCCGGTGGCAAAGCGCTTGAGCGCTTCCTGCAAGGCCTTGATCACTGCGGTGTAGTCTCCACGGGTTTCGTAGGACGGGTCGATCAGCACCAGTCCGCGGCGTGGCGGGGGCGGCAAGACCGCTTTCAGGCCGGCAAAGCCATCGCCCTCGGTGATCGTGACCTGACGGCCGCTGCCCTTGAAGCATTCGATCAGCAGCTTGCTGTCGGTGCTGTGCATTTCGTACAGACGCAAACGGTCGGATTCGCGCAGTAGCTGGCGGGCCAGCCACGGTGAGCCCGGATAGTGCTTGAGCTGGCCATCCGGGTTGAGCATTTTGATGAAATCGAGGTAGTCCACCGCAGCTGCGGGCAGGCTTGTGGCATCCCACAGGCGACCAACCCCATCCCGCCATTCGGCCAGCTTGCTGGCATGGGTGGAATCGAGCGCGTAACGCCCGGCGCCGGCATGCGTATCCACGATCCAGAAGGGGGCGGGTTTTTCGCCCATGTACTGCGCGATCTGGAGCAGGATCAGGTGTTTGAGCACGTCGGCGTGATTGCCGGCGTGATAGGCATGGCGATAGCTGAGCATCAGGTGATTCTTTGTGGATTCAGGCGGGCTGCCGGGAGAGGGCGAACAGTTCGATGCCGTCGTTGGATTCGAGACATTTGCCCAGCGTGCGTTCGTGCGCCTGCCCGTTGATGTAGAGGCGAATCTTGCTACCGGGACGGGTTGCGCCCGGGCGCAGGATGATCCCCGCGTAGTCGGTATTGACGTTCAGGGTGTTGAGATACAGCGCGTGCTGACGCTTGCGGCCCGGAATGTCGACTTCGATCACGCTGGTATGCGGGCCGAGCAGTTGCATGCCGATTTCCAGGCGGTTGCCGGTGGCGGAAATCCGACGCACCACGCCAATCAGGACCTTGCTGGATTCCCGTGGTTGCATGGCCACCACATCGCCAACACCGCGTTCCCATTTGTCGCCCTTGTCAAAGCGCAGGCGATAGCCGCAGGGACTTTCGTCGACAATGCTCCATTCCGAGGGTTTGATCAGCGGCCCTTCGGCACGGACGACCGCGTCAACAGAGCGCCGCGAGTAGGCCAGTTCTTCCACAAAACCGACCACCTGGGCCAGTCCACCGACCACGTTGGCATGCGGTCGGGTACGGCTGCGTTGATGGCGGCGGGCATTGCTGCCGGCCAGCGCGGTGCGCAGGGATTTGAGCAGGGGTTTGGGCACGCCCAGTGCCGGGGTGATATCGGTGTCGCTGTCGCCTGCTGCGATGTTGCGATCCAGCGCATCCAGGGCCTTGAGACAATCCACGACACGAATATGAACCGGGTATTCCTCATTGACCACGCGGGTCAGCGGCATGCCCGCACGGCCGGCTTCCAGATCGATCAGGAAGCTGCAACTGACATCGACGCTGCCATCGCTGGGGACCGTGTCGAAGATGCGGGCAAAGGGGGCTAACTGGTAAGCGCAGGCGTGGATGGCGTTGAGATCGACCCGTTGCAGTTTGGTGGGATCGAACCAGGCGCAGAGCAGGGCGGCCACATACTCGCGTTCGATGGGCGTGAATTCGCTGCGTTCG